>USFU01000019.1 GCA_900554135.1 uncultured Collinsella sp.
CCGGGCCTAACCGTCATCGTCGGTCCCAACGGCTCGGGAAAATCGAACATCTCCGACTCGATTCTGTGGGTCCTGGGTGAGCAGAGCGCCAAGCAGCTGCGCGGCCAGGCCATGGAGGACGTCATCTTCTCGGGTTCGTCGGCGCGCAAGCCGGTGGGCGTTGCCGAGGTCACGCTGGTGCTCGACAACTCGGACCATATGCTGCCCGTCGACTTTGACGAGGTCGCCATCACCCGTCGTATGTATCGCTCGGGCGAAAGCGAGTACCTCATCAACTCGAGCCCGTGCCGCCTGATGGACATTCAGGACATCCTGCACGACTCGGGCCTGGGCAAGGATACGCATTCCATCATTAGCCAGGGCAAGCTCGATGCCATTTTGCAGAGCCGCCCCGAGGAGCGCCGTGCCCTCATTGAGGAGGCCGCTGGCATCTCCAAACACAAGCGTCGCAAGGAACGTGCGCTCAAAAAGATCAAGTCGATGGACGAGCACCTGACCCGTGCTCGCGATATCAACAAGGAAATCGCCCGTCAGCTGCGGCCGCTGGAGCGTCAGGTCGATCGCGCGCGCAAGTACAAAGAGCTGTCCTCGCGCGCTAACGAGCTTACGCAGATGCTGGCCGTCGACGAACTGCGTTCGCTGCAATCGCAGTGGAACGACCTGGAGAGCCGCTCTAAGGAGGGCGCCGCCGAGCTTGAGCTTGCGCAATACCGCTTGGGTGAAAAGGAGCGTGAGCTCGAGAAGCTCCAAGTTATGCTCGAAGAAAAGGGCCTGTTTGTGGGCGACTTGGGCGAGCAGCGCCGCCATATGCAAGATGTGGTCGGTCGCATTAACTCAGACATGCGTCTGCTCGAGGAAAAGGGCCATAACATGGTGTCGCGCTTGTCCGACATGCGCGGCCAGATCTCAAGCTCCGAGCATCAGCGCCGTCGCGTGGTCGAGGAGCTCGAGGACGCACGTGCTCAGCTCGAGGAAGTGACCGGCGCGCATATGCAGGCCCAGGAGGACGTTGATGCCGCTGGTCCTGCCGCCGCCGAGCTCCACGAGCGTCGCGTTGCGCTCGACAATCAGATTTCGCAGCTCACGCGCGAACAGCGCGATGTGCAGCGCGTTGCCGATAATGCTGCGCTCGAGCTCGCCAAGGTGAAGGACTCGCTGAGCAACGCCGAGGTCGAGGACAACATGTATGCCTCACGCCTGGAGCAGATCGATGAGCAGCTCGAGGAGGTCACGGCATCGCTTGATAGCCGCCGCAACCGTGCTGAGGAGCTCGAAGGTGCGCTCGATCAGGCCCATCAAGCCCAGAGCGATACGCGTGAGGCCACTGAGGTCGCTCGTGCGGCCCTTAAGGACTTGCGTAATCGCGAGAGCGAGGCGCGCAACAAACTGTCCGAGGTTCGCTCTGAGCTCGCGAGCCAAAAGAAGATTGATGCCCGCATGGCAGACAGCTCGCCGCTGGTGAGCCGTCTGATGGGCGCGTTGGGTGATGATGTCTCGGGTCGTCTGGGCGACGTGCTCGAGGCCCCTCGCGAGCTTGAGGGTCTGGTTGAGCAGCTGCTTGCCGGCGATATCGATGCCCTGCTATTTGATGACGCCGCTACGCTTGAGCGTGCCGGCCGCGCTGCCCTGGACCAGAAGAAGGCCTCGGGCGAGGCGCTGCTGGTGGCGCGCAGCGTGAGCGGCTCTGCGGCCGCCGAGGGTGCCGCCGGTACCCGTCTTGTTGATCGTCTGTCCGTGCGTGCGGGCTACGGTCCGGTCGTCGAGGCATTGCTCGGCGGCTATTACGTGGTCGATGACCTTTCTGCCGCCCTGGCCGCGCCCGTCGTTGACGGCGTGACCTACGTGACGCCCGATGGTGCCCGCGTTGCCTGCGGCGGCCTGGTTCGCGTGGGGGTCGATGCCGGCGAGGCTTCGGGCGCCCTGGAGCGCAAGCGTCGCATCCGCGAGCTGGAAGGCCTGGAGCCCGATCTTGCTACCGTGTTTGAGCATGTTTCTGATCAGGTCGTCGAGGCCAACGCCGCCGTTGAGGAGGCCCGTGCCGCCGAGGGCGATGCTGCCGGCGAGATTGCCCGTCTTGAGGGCGAGCGCCGCTCGCTGCTCTCCGAGATCGGCCGCCTGGAGCAGAGTGCCAACAACGCCGAGGTCGAGCGCGTGCGTATTTCCAAGCGCCGCGAGCAGGCTGCCGAGGCCGTTCGTGCCGCACGTCCGCGCGTGGATGAACTTACCCGTTCGCGTGACGAGGCCCGTGCGCAGGCGAGCGACTTGGGCTTGCAGATTGCCGAGGCCAATGATGAGCTCGATCGCGTGCGTCGCGACGATTCCGAGGCCGCCGGTAAGCTCGCCGACGCTAAGGTACGCCTGGCTCAGACGAGCGAGCGCCTGCGTTCGCTGAAGGGCCGCGTGCCCGATCTTGAACATCGCCTGGAGGGCATCGACCGTCGTATCCGCGGGACGCGTCAGGCCTCGCGCTCGCTCGAGCTGCTTCGCCTTCGCGTCGATCCCATGCACGAGCGCTATTCTGCCCTGTTGGAGCGCGCCTCGGACTGGGCTGCGCGCCTGCGCGATCAGGCAACGCTTGAGGAGGCGGACTCGGCTTCGCTTAAGAAGACCATCGAGGACGCCAAGACCGAGGTCGCCCGCGCCAAGGGGCGGGTCGATACTGCCACGGCGACGCAAAACGAGTTCAAGGTCGCACGCGGCAAGCTCGAGGTGCAGGTCGAGGCTGCCATCAAGGCCATCACCGCCGATGGCACTACGGTGCTCGAGGAAGCGCTCATGCTGCCGGCGCCCACCGACCGCGACGCCGCCGAGCGCGAGCTCAACCAGCTCGTGCGCCAGATCAACAACCTGGGCCCCGTGAACCAGGTTGCCATGGAGGAGTACGAGCAGCTCAAGCGCCGCGCCGATTACATCGAGGAGCAACTGGCCGATTTGGAGAGCGCGCGCAAGGCGCTCACCAAGATCACCGTGGCCATCGACCGTAAGATGCGCAAGGCGTTCTTGGTGACCTTTGAGAAGGTCGATGCGAACTTCCGCGAGATCTTCGCCATGCTGTTCCCGGGAGGCCAGGCACATCTGGAGATGACCGATCCCGAGCATCCGGCCGAGACGGGCATCGAGGTCGTGGCGCAGCCGCGCGGCAAGCGCATCACCAAGATGATGCTCATGTCCGGTGGCGAGAAGAGCCTGACGGCGCTCGCCTTGCTCTTTGCCGTGTACCGTACGCGCACGGTGCCGTTCTATGTGCTGGACGAGGTCGAGGCGGCGCTCGACGACGCCAACCTGTCCAAGCTCATCGGCGCCCTTGATGTGCTGCGTTCCGATACGCAGCTCTTGGTAATCTCGCATCAGCGCCGTACTATGGAGGATGCTGACGTTCTCTACGGCGTCTCGATGCAAGCCGACGGCGTCAGTCGCGTCGTCTCGCAAAAACTCGATCGCGAAACCGGAAAGGTCGTGAATGCATAATGGGATTCTTTGACGCACTCTCGCGCGGACTCGAGCGCAGCCGCGAGGCCCTCAACGAGGTCTTTTACTTTGGCGGTGAGGTCGACGAGGATTTTTGGGAGGACCTTGAGGACACCCTCGTCATGGGTGACATGGGTGCCGAGGTCGCCATTCAGGTCTCCGATGACCTGCGCGACGCCGCTGCCAAGAAGAACCTTAAGACCGCCCCGCAGCTTCGCCGTGCCCTGGCCGAGCAGCTCGAGGGCCATTTTGTGCCTGTTGAGCGCGATCCGTTTTCCGATACGCCGAGCTGCGTGCTGTTTGTCGGCATCAACGGTGCCGGCAAGACCACCACGGTCGGCAAGATTGCGAGCGCCATGGCCGCCCGCGGCAAGAACGTGGTGATCGGTTCGGCCGACACCTTCCGCGCCGCTGCCATCGAGCAGCTCGATGTGTGGGGTCAGCGTGCCGGCGTACCGGTTATCAAGCGTGACCGCGGCTCCGATCCGGCGAGCGTGTGCTATGACGTGCTCGACGAGGCCGATAAGCGCGGCAGCGACCTGGTGCTCATCGATACCGCCGGCCGTCTGCACACGAGTCCCGAGCTCATGCGCGAGCTCGCCAAGGTGGTTAATGTGACCCGTAAGCGCGCCGCCAATATGGCCGCCGGTCCCATGCCCGTCTCGGTCGTGCTTGTGATCGATGCCGCCACTGGTCAGAACGGTCTGAACCAGGCGCTCGAGTTTAACGAGGCGCTGGGCCTGGACGGTATTATCATGACTAAGCTCGACGGAACGGCTAAGGGTGGTATCGCCATGGCCGTGGCCGAGAAGCTCAAGCTCCCGATCCTTCGCATCGGCGTGGGCGAGCAGGTCGATGACCTGCAGGAGTTTAACGCCAAAGATTTCTGCCGCGCCCTGGTGGGCGAGTCCAACTAAGGAGTAACCAGTGTTTGATTCCCTGAGCGATCGCCTCAACGACACATTTGACCGCCTGCGCGGCAAGGGTAAGCTGACCGAGGCCGATATTACTTCGGCCATGCGCGATATTCGCATGGCACTGCTCGAGGCCGACGTTAACTTTAAGGTCGTCAAGGAGTTCGTCGCCAAGACCAAGGAGCGCTGCATGACCGCCGAGGTCATGGAGTCGCTGTCGCCGGCGCAAAACGTCGTCAAGATCGTGCTCGACGAGCTCACCGAGATGCTCGGCTCAACCGAGAGCAAGCTCGTCTTTAGCAACCGCATTCCCAATGTCATCATGCTCGTGGGCCTGCAGGGCTCCGGTAAGACCACGGCGGCCGTAAAGCTGGCCTACCTGCTCAAGAAGCAGGGCCGCTCGCCGCTGCTCGCCGCGTGCGACGTCTACCGTCCCGCCGCTGCCGACCAGCTGGCCACGCTCGGTGGCGAGATCGGCGTGCCGGTCTTCCGCGGTGATGGAGCGCACCCGGTCGACATCGCCAAGGGCGCCATCCAGGAGGCCGTCGACCACCTGCGTGACGTGGTCATCGTCGATACCGCCGGTCGTCTGCAGATCGACGAGCAGATGATGCAGGAGGCCGTCGACATCAAGAAGGCCGTCAAGCCCGACCAGGTGCTGATGGTCGTCGACGCCATGACCGGCCAGGACATCGTCAACGTGGTCACCGAGTTTGCCAACCGCGTGGACTTTGACGGCGTCATCATGTCCAAGCTGGACGGCGATGCCCGCGGCGGCGGCGCGCTCTCGGTCCGCGAGGTCACCGGCAAGCCCATCAAGTTCGTCTCCATGGGCGAGAAGCCCGACTCGCTGGAGGTCTTCCACCCCGATCGCATGGCCAAGCGCATCCTGGGCATGGGCGACGTGGTAGGCATCATCGAGCAGGCCCAGAAAGTGGCCGACGAGCAGCAGGCGGCCGACGCCGAGCGCATGCTGCGCGAGGGCTTCACGATGGACGACATGCTCGCCCAGATGCAGCAGATACGCAAGATGGGCGGCCTGCAGAAGATTGCGAGCATGATCCCGGGCATGGACCGCGCCATGGCACAGCAGCCCGGTGCCAACCTGGACGACTCCCAGCTCACGCGCATCGAGGCCATCATCCACTCCATGACCAAGGAGGAGCGCGCCAAGCCCAAGGTCATCAACGGCCAGCGCCGCAAGCGCATCGCCGCGGGCTCCGGCCGCTCGGTCCAGGAGGTCAACCAGCTCATCAAGCAGTGGGGCGAGATGAACAAGATGATGGGCAAGATGCGCGGCATGATGTCTGCCGGCAACTCCAAGAAGGCCCGCCGCAGCATGGGCAACATGATGCGCAACATGGGCATGGGCGGCCGCGGCTGGTAGGCGAGCCTGCGTTTCTGTGGCTTCGTGCCGGCGGCCCTCGCTCCGGCGCCATCGGCTTCCAAAGAGAAATCCCCTGGGTTGCGCCTGCGGCCCAGGGGATTTTGCTTGGGCGAGAAGCCCCTCTCGCCGTCTGGTCGTTGGCTAGTCGTGGACGATACAGACGTCGCCGACCTGGATGACGTTGTAGAGCTCGTCGGCCTTCTCCATGCTGAGGTTGATGCAGCCGTGGCTTCCGTACCAGGTGTAGATGTTGCCGCCGAACTGCGAGCGCCAGGGCGCGTTGTGGAAGCCCACGGCGCTGCCGACGACGCCCATCCAGTACTGCACGTGGCTGTCCCACTCGGGCTCGCCGTCGTCGCCCACAGGGCCGCGCAGGTTGATGTCGCCGTGCTCGCGGCTGGTGATGGACCAGACGCCGGCGGGCGTGTCGTGGCCCTTGTTGGGCTGGCCGGTGACCACGTCGGACTCCCAGATGATGGAGCCGTCGTCGCCGTAGAAGCGGGCGTGCTGCTCGGTGCGGTCGACGTCTATGTAGCGGGTGCCCCAGTCCTGGCCGTGCGGGTTGACGGTCGCGGCGCTGGAGGTGCAGGGGATCTCGATGCTTCCCGCTGCTCCCGCCTCAAGCGCGGCCGCGATCTGCTCGGCAAGGGCGCCGCCGTCGATGCGCCAGCCGTAGATGCCGCCGGAGACGGTGACCACCTTGCCGTCCGGGCGGGTGTAGGTGCGCTCGGTGCCCACGGAGTCCAGCTGGTCGGAGAGCTCGCCGTGGCACCAGTCGGCGATGGCCTGCGTGTCCAGGGTGACGGAGCCGTCGTCGCCCTGGCTGAGCCAGCCGGCGATGCGCGCGGCGTCCACCGTGGCGGCCTGGTTGCCGCCGAGCGTGAGGGCCTGGGTGGCGCCTACGTAGGCGTTGAGCCTGGTCAGGGCGTCATGGAGCTCGGAGCCGCCGGAGAGGCTCTCGTCGCCGAGGGTGACGGTCTGGGGCATGTCGCCCAGGGCCTCGGCCACGTGGGCGGCCGCTGCCCTGGCGTCAACGTGGGCCGCCAGGGCAGCGTCTGAGAGCACGTAGGTGCCGCTGGCCGCGTCAAAGGCAATGTCCTTCTCGCCAGGGTCTGTCTCGGCGGCCGCCTGGGCCGCGTCGGCGATAAGCCCCTCCAGCTTGGACTCGTCGGCGGTGACGGGACACTCCACCTCGAGGTCGCGCGAGCCCGCAAGGCCGAGCGGCCACGTCCAGGCACCCTGGGCCGCGAGGGCCTTGGCCGCCATGGCCTGGCCGTCGCGGGTGAGGCCGGCCTCGTCGGCAGAGACCGTGAGGTCAAGGCCGTTGCCGGTCACGCGGAAGGAGTAGGACGAGAGCGGCCCCTCGGCCAGGGAGGCGGCGTCGGCTGCGGCCATGAGCGAGACGTCCTGGCCGTTCAGGCGGGTCTGTGGCATGAAGACGTTGCTGAAGACGGCAACGCCGCCCAGGTAGACGGCGGCGGTCACGCCAACGATGGCGACGGGCACCACCCAGAGGCGGCGGCTGCCGCCCCGGGGCGCCTTTGCCTTGGCGTTCTTCTGCGGTGACATGTGCGCTGGCATGTGGTTCTTGGGTCCTTTCCGGGCGCCTGCCGCCCGAGCGAATTCGCTCAGGCTATCGTAGCCTAGACCCCGGACGCAAAGTCCGAGAATGGTTAAATCTTTAGGAGAGGATCGCAAATGGCCCGCACCGTGCGCCTTGAGAGCCTGGACGACCCCCGGCTTGACGCCTACGCCCGCCTGACCGAGCACCAGCTGAGGAGCCGCCTGGAGCCTGAGCGGGCGATGCTCGTGGCGGAGTCCAGAAACGTCATCGACGTCGCGCTGGCCCAGGGCCTGGAGCCGCTCTCCTTCCTGGTGGACGAGAGCCACCTTGCCTCCGCGGCGGACCTCTTTGCCCGGGCGCCCGAGGAGGTGCCCGTCTTCGTGTTGCCCCAGGAGCAGCTGGAGCGTCTGTGCGGCTTCAAGGTCACGCGCGGCCTGCTGGCGTGCTTCCGCCGGCCGGCCGAGCGCGGCGTGGCCGAGGTCCTCGACGGCGCGCGCAACGTGGTGGTGCTGGAGGACCTGGTGGACGTCACCAACGTGGGGGCGCTCTTCCGGTCCGCGGCGGCGCTGGGGGCAGACGCCGTGCTTCTCTCGCCGCGCTGCGCGGACCCGCTCTGCCGCCGTGCGGTGCGCGTCTCCATGGGCACGGTCTTCCAGGTGCCGTGGACGCGCGTGGAGGCCGGCGCGTGGCCCGCGGCCTGCGCTGACGAGCTGCGGGCACGCGGGTTCTCACTCTCTGCGCTGGCCCTCGCCGATGACGCGCTGCCCATAGACGACCCGGGCCTTGACCTGGGGCAGAGGCGTGCCCTCTTCTTTGGCTGCGAGGGCTGGGGCCTCACCAAAGCCGCGCTTGCCGCCTGCGACCAGGCCCTTATCATCCCCATGGCCCGCGGCGTGGACTCCCTGAACGTCGCCGCCAGCTCTGCCGTCGCCTTCTGGCAGCTCTTCCGGACAGGGGGACGCTGTTAATTACCAGGTAAAGGGGACACCCTTCTCCTCAAATTTGAACACGTCCCCAATTTGACAAGAGTGTCCCCTTTACCAGGCAACTACCAACGTCCCCACTGTGTGAACTGCCTCCCATTTCTTGGACACGAGAAATGGGAGGCTTTTTATGCGTGTCGACTTGAGGGTGAAGCACGACGTCGAGGCCAGGAAGGCGGCGATCCGGCTCTTCGAGCGAGGGCACGGCTTCGAGTCGGCGGCGAAGGCGCTGTCGGTCCCGCGCGACACCGTGAGACAATGGCTCTACGTATACCGGTCGTTCGGAAGCGAGGTGCTGCTATCCATGGACGGCAGGCAGGCCAGGTACACATACGAGCAGAAGGTCGCCGCCGCCTCGGCCGTGGTCGACGGCGGCATGGCCAAGCGGGACGCCATGGAGGCGTTCGGGGTCATGTCCTTGGCGCCGCTCAAGAGATGGTGCGCGCTCTACCGCGAGGGCGGCGCCGAGGCGCTCAGGCCCAAGCCCAGGGGCAGGCCGAGGGGGTCCGGCCCCAGGGCGCGCGGGCGCACCCGCGAGCAGGAGCTCGAGGAGCGCTGCCGAAGGCTCGAGACCGAGGTGGCCTACCTAAAGAAATTGCGTGCCCTGGTCGAGAGGGACGGGCTCTGACCAGGGCGAAGGTCGAGGCCGTGAGCGCCCTGCGCGAAGAGGGGCACGAGCTGGGGCGCCTGCTGGAGTGCGCCGGCCTGGCCCGGTCCAGCTACTACTACGCGCTGTCGCACCCGGCCAGGCCGACGCGCCCGGAGCTGCGGGACGCGGTGGCGGAGATCTTCTCGCGCACGGCCAACGGGTGCGGCCACCGCCAGGTCGCCATGTGCCTGCGCGCCGAGCTGGGCGCGCGCATAGCCTGCAAGACCGTGCTCAAGATGATGCGGGAGATGGGGGTCCGCTGCGGCATCCGCCGCGAGACCGACTACCACAGGTACAACTCGTACAGGGGCGTCGTGGGCGAGACGTTCGAGAACGCCATAGGGCGCGACTTCGCCGCCGACGGGCCGTGGCAGAAGATGGGCACCGACGTCACCGAGTTCAAGCAGCCCTGGGGCAAGGCCTACTTCGCGCCGGTGTACGACTTCGGCAGCAAGGAGATAGCCGCGTGGTCGACGTCGACCAGCCCGGGCATGGCGCAGCAGGCCGAGCTGCTCGACCGGCTGCCGGCGAAGATACCCGAGGGCGCGAAACCGGTGCTTCACAGCGACATGGGCTGGCAGTACCAGCACGCCGCATGGTGCGGGAGGCTGAGGGACGCCGGGATCGTCCAGAGCATGTCCAGAAAGGGCAACTGCATCGACAACGGCGCCACCGAGCAGGTCTTCGGCCACATGAAGGACGAGTTCTTCCGGGGAAGAACATGGCCCGACTTCGAGTCCTTCAAGGCGGACCTGGACGCGTGCGTCGCCCATTGGAACACGAGGCGGAGGCAGGTTAAACTGAAGGGACTGACCCCGGAGGAGTTCCGGAGCCAGCCTCTTGCGGCGTAGTTCTTATTTAAGCCGTCCAAGTTTTGGGGTGCAGTTCATTTGTGGGGGCCGCCGTCGGATTCGGACCGTCAACACCCGCGTCACCAATTTCCCCGCGGGGGAGTTTTCGAATCCGCCCGGGGGCACCAGAGGAATATCGAGCCCGGTACCACCACGGTGCCGGGCTCTTCTGGTCTAAAGGCATGCCGTAGTTTTCGATGATTCAGCTAAAGCGAAGCGCCCGTTTGCCGGGGGAGCAAACGGGCGCCATTGAGCGAATGTTTTTGCGTCATCAGCCGCTGTGGGCAACGTCTTGATGACTAGTTGGTCGTGCCGGAATCGTCGCCTGAATCAGTACCAGAGCCAGAAATCGAAACCGTCAGCGTGATCGTGCTGTCGGTAGACTGCTTGCCGGTGGGGGAGACGCCCGTAACGGTGGCGTTTTCGTTGCCGCTCACAGGGTTGCCGCTCTGATCGCAGAATGCGATGTTGTAGAACCCGGCGTTGTTGAGCGCGGTGACTGCGGCGGAGATGCTCTTGCCGTACAGGTTGCCCGGAACGCTGGCCTTGCCGGACTTCTTGGCGATGACGACAGTGATCGTGGCGCCGGGCTTCTGCTTGCCGCTGGGGTTCCAGCTAATGACGGTGCCCTCGGTGACAGAATCGTTCTCCTGGTAGCTCACGTTGACGCCAAAACCGGCCACGTCGAGGGCGTTGCGTGCCTGGGCCTCGGTCATGTCGGTCAGATCGGGGACGGAGGTGGTGTCGGGACCGCTGGAGACCTTATACGAGATGGTCGTGCCCTTCTCGACTTCCTTGCCGGCTTCAGTGCCCTGCTCAAAGACCTGACCTTCTTCGGCCTCGTTGGCCTCCTCGGTTGCGTTGCCCTTGAGCCCTACGCTTGCCAGTGCGGCCTCGGCCTGGTCCTTGGTCAGGCCGAGGAGCTGCGGAACCTCAACCTTCTCGGAGGGTTTAGGGCCCTTGGAGATTACCAGGTTCACCCTCGAGCCCTTGGCCTTCTTGGTGTTGCCGTTGGGGGTCTGCTCGGCGACTTTTCCCTCGTCGACATCGTCGTTGTAGCTCTGGTCGACGGTGCCAACCTCAAGGCCGGCTTCCTTGATCAGCTCAATAGCGGTTTCCTGGTCCTTGCCCAGCACGTCGGGCACCGTGACCTGTTCGCCACTGAACATGCCCGTGGCAAAGGCCACCACAACGCCAATCACGGCGACGGCGGCAATCACGGCGGCGATGATCTTGTTCTTGTTGGACTTAGGCTTCTCGACCTCATAGGAGCCCGTGGAGCCCGAGACAGCGCTACGGGTGGTGTTCTGACCGCTCACGCCCGAGACGGGACGAACCATAGCGCGCGTTGAGTCGGAAAGCTCGCGGGTCTTGGTGGCACCCAGGTCGCCGGCGGCACCGATGATGCGCGTGGGCTCCGAGACGTTGACGGCTCGGCCGGACAGGTAGCTGTTGAGCACCTGGCGCAGCTCGTCGGCCGTCTGGAAGCGGTTTGCCGGGTCCTTCTCCATGCACTTGAGGATGATTCGCTCCAGGTCGGCATCGACGCCGGAGTTGATCTGGCTCGGCGGGATGGGGAGCTCGTTGACCTGCTTGAGCGCGACCGAGATGGCGTCGTCGCCGTCAAAGGGTACGCGGCCGGTGGCGCACTCGTACATGACGACACCCAGCGAGTAGATATCCGAGGTGGGGCCGAGGTCCTGGCCGCGGGTCTGCTCGGGGCTTACATAGTGGGCGGTGCCCAGCACGTTGTTGTCCTGCGTGAGGTGGCTGTTCTTGGCGCGTGCGATGCCAAAATCCATTACCTTGATGTTGCCGTCGGGCAGCACCATGATGTTTTGCGGCTTAATGTCGCGGTGGATGATCTCGTGCTTGTGTGCGACCGAAAGCGCGGAGCTGATCTGCGAGCCGATCTGCGCGACCTTTTTGGGATCGAGGGCGCCGTGGCTCTTGATGCCGCTCTTAAGGTCGGTACCGCGCAGGTACTCCATGACGATGTAATAGGTGTCGCCGTCCTTGCCCCAGTCGTAGACGCCCACGATATAGGGGGAGGACAGGCCGGCAGCTGCTTGGGCCTCCTGCTTAAAGCGGGCGGCGAAGGTGGCGTCGCCGGCATACTGCGGCAGCATGATCTTGACGGCAACCGTGCGGTCGAGGACCTGATCCTGTGCACGGAAGACGGTCGCCATGCCGCCCGTTCCCACCTTATCCTTGAGGAGGTATCTTCCCCCGAGGACCCTCTGTTCCATTCCTGCTCCTAACATAACTATTCGCTCAACGATGTGTGTAGTACCAAATGTGTGGCCGCTGGGGCCGTGTGGCGCGTGGCCGCTAGCTCATCGGCCGCGGCGCGTCCCAAGTATCCGCTTTGATCACGGGCATCACGCTCCCTGTGCGGCGAGCGCCGCGGTCAGGACGATGCCGGCAATCTTGGCCGCCTTGACGTCGTGTTTGTCGTAATCCTCCAGGGCCACCGAGATGGCAACCGTGGGTGAATCGTAAGGTGCAAAGCCAACAAACATAGAGTTGACGTTGGTGCCGCCGATCTCGGCCGAACCGGTCTTGCCGGCAACCTTGACGCCCGGAATCTGGGCATCGGTGCCGGTACCGGACTGGACGACGGCGAGCATGGCCTGCTTGACCTGGTCGGCCGTGGCAGAGCTGACAGCCTGGCCCAGCGAGCGGGACTGCGTGGTCTTAACCACGGTTCCGTCCGGGGCGAGTATCTGGGACACAAAGAACGGGTCCATGACCACGCCGCTGTTGGCGATAGCCGCAGCGATCACGCAATTCTGCATAACGGTGGTCTGCGGGCCAGGCGTGTGGTCCATACCGACGGGCTGGCCGGCGCCTGCCCAAGCGGTCTCCCATTCGGTCATAAGCGACGGGTCGGCCATGATGGAAGCCGCGGTGGTCAGATCCTGGCCGAGCTTTTGACCGTAGCCAAAGGCGTTGGCAAACTGGACGAGCGAGCTGGCGCCGACCTCGTTTGCCACCTGGCCAAAGACGACGTTGGACGACACGGCGAAGGCCTGCTGCAGGCTGATGGTGCCGTAGCTCTCGTTGGCATAGTTGGTGACCGGCGCGTTGCCGATGTCCATGGAACCGGGCGCCTGGTACGTGCTGGTAAGGCTGGCGGTGCCGGTTTCGAGCGCCGCGGAGAGCGTGACGACCTTAAAGGTCGAGCCCGGGGTGTACAGCGCGTCCATGGCACGGTCGTACATGGAACCGTCCTCGCCGCCGCCCGACTGGAGCAGCGCATCGATGTTGGTGTTGTCGTAGGTGGGCGAGCTCGCGCACGCAAGGACCGCACCGGTGCGCGGATCCATGACCACCACAGCGCCCTTAAAGCCCTTGAGTGCCTGTTCGGCAGCCGTCTGGATGCGCGAGTCGATGGTGAGCTTGGCGGTATTACCCGGCTGGGTCTGCCCCGCGAGCGACGCGATGGCATTGTTCCAGCTGGAGTAATCCTTGGAGCCGGTGAGCGTATCGTTCATGACGCTCTCGATGCCGGCGGTGCCGTATTGCTGGCTCACGTAGCCCACCACGTGCGCGGCCATGTTGCCGTTGGGGTAGGAACGGGCGTAGGTGCCGTCCTCCTGTTGCAGCGACTCGGCTAGTGTCACGCCGTCGGACGTGATGATGGAGCCACGCTGGATGTACTTGGAGCGGGCGATGGTGTGGTTGTTGGTCGGCATGTCCTGATAGTCCTTCGCCTTGATGACCTGGACATAGGTGAGGTTGCCGATAAGGATGGCGAACAGCGCCGTAAAGGCAAACACGGCACGAGTCAGACGGTTGGCAAGTGCAACGCGGCCGAGCACGCCGGACTCTGGCGTGTCGAGCAGGCGACGACGCATGCGAGAACCCGCGGAGTGGTTGCCGTGGCTGTAGGAAGGTGCGCTGGCAAAACGCGTACCGGTCGGGGCAGCGGCGGATGCGACCTGGTCATCGGTGATGGCGGCCATGGTGCCGGTGCCGGTGAGCTCGGCTTCGCGTCCGGTTGCCTCGTCGCCGGCGCGCAGCAGCAGCGCGACGATGATAAAACTCGCCAACAGCGAGGAGCCGCCCTGGCTCATAAAGGGCAGGGTGACGCCGGTCAGCGGGATTAGGCGGGTTACGCCGCCAACGATTAAGAATGCCTGGAAGCTGATGGCCGCCGTAAGGCCGGTCGCGCTAAAGGCGGCAAGGTCGGACTTGGCGCGGGCTGCCGTGGTGAGGCCGCGCACGGCAAAAAGCATAAACAGGATGAGCACGGCGCCGCCGCCCAAAAGGCCCATTTCCTCGCCGATGGCCGAGAAGATAAAGTCAGACTCGACGACGGGGATGTTGTTTGCCATGCCGTTGCCAATGCCGACGCCAACCAGGCCGCCGTCAGCCAGCGAGTAAAGTGACTGTACGATCTGGTAGCCCTGGCCCTGGGCGTCTTTAAACGGATCGACCCAGACCTGAAAGCGCACCTGCACGTGCGACAGGAACTTGTAGGCGCCCACGGCGCCAACGGCTAGCAGCGCAAGGCCGATGATGACGTACGAAAAGCGTCCCGTGGCAACATAGAGCATCAGCAAAAAGATGGTGTAGAACAGGACGGCCGAGCCCAGGTCGCGTTCGAAGACGACGATGAGCAGGCACACGCCCCACACGGCAAACAGCGGCAGCAGCAGGCGAAAGCGCGGAATCTTGAGGCCCAGGATCTTGCGGTTGGAGATGGAGAGCAGCTCGCGGTTCTCGGCAAGATAGCCTGCCAGGAACAGGACGATGAAGACCTTGGCGAACTCGCCGGGCTGGATGGTGAATCCCGCGATGCGAATCCACAGCTTGGAGCCCGAGATCGTGGTGCCGATAAAGATCGGCAGCATCAGCAAGATGATGCCGATAATGCCAAAGGTGTACTTGTAGCGCATGACCACGTCGAGGTTCTTGACCAGTGCGAGCGTTCCCACCATGAGCGCCACCGAGACAAACAAGATGATAAGCTGCGAGATGGCGAGGTCGGGGGCCAGGCGCGTCACGAATGTGATGCCGATGCCCGAGAGCACAAAGACGATGGGCAGGATGGCGGGGTCGGCGCCGGGCGCCAGGATGCGCACGGCGATATGCGCCGCGGCGAAGGCGGCGAACAGGCCGATCGGCACGGCGAGCGTCTCAAAGGAAATCGTGGCGCCCGCGGTGAGCACGTACATCGCATAGAGCAGGATGACGGGGAACGCCGAGGCGATGAGCAAGAGCAGTTCGGTGTTGCGGCGACTCATAAGCGGCACTCCCTTTCTAATTCTTATCGGAGGCTTCGGCCTCGGCTGACTGTTCGGCGGTTTTCTCGGAATCTGACTCGGAGGTGGATTTCTGATCGGTGTTGTCGCGAATCGTTTGCGCGTCAATCACCTGACGGGTCTGCTCCTCGTCAATCTGATGGCGGTACTTGGAAATGGTGTCCTGCGCATCGTCGACATTCGTTTGCGGAATGCCTGCCTTCAGGCGATTTTGCGTGTCTTCGGGCAGGTCGGACAGCTTGATGCTGGTTTCGCTCTCGAGCCAGTGGAGTTCGACCCCGAGCGTCTTGCCGGGCAGGCCGCGCCAGACGGCGACATTGCCGTGGTAGGTTCCCAAGTAATAGGAGCCGGTGACGCCCGTGTATGCCCAGATGCCTGCTACCAGCACAAAGACAAGGGCCAAGATGGCGGCGATGGTGACATTGCGGCGTCGGAGGCGTTTTGCCTCGCGCATGACGCCGTCGTCGACCAGGTCGACGACCACTACGGTCACATTGTCGTGGCCGCCGGCGGCGAGCGCCGCGTCCACCAAGTTGTCGACACAGATCTGTGCGGTCGAGGACTGCGTAGCGATGTTCTCGATATCGCTATCGGGAATCATGCTCGAAAGACCGTCGGAGCACAGAATCAGGCGGTCGCCTTCCTCGATGTGCAGGGTAAAGTGGTCGGCATACATGGCGGGATCCGAGCCCAGCGCGCGGGTGATGACCGAGCGGTTGGGGTGGACGCGGGCCTCGTCGGCCGTAATCTCGCCGGCATCCACGAGCTCCTCCACGTAGGAGTGGTCGCGGGTCACACGGATGAGCGTGCCCTCGTGGAGCAGGTAGGCGCGCGAGTCGCCCACGTGGGCGATGGCGAGCGTGTCGTTTTCGATGTAGGCACAGGTGGCCGTGCATCCCATGCCGGGTTTGCCCAGGCCGTTGAGGGCGGCTTCGATCACGGCGGCGTTGGCGGCCTCGACGGCTGCGGCCAGGCGCGCGGCGTCGACGGACTGCGGCGCCGTCTTGGCGATGGTCTCGACGGCGATGGAGGATGCCACCTCGCCGGCGGCGTGTCCTCCCATGCCGTCGCACACGCAAAAGAGCGGCGACTGCACCAGATAGGAGTCCTCATTGTGCGGGCGTACACATCCGACGTCGGAGCGGGCGCCCCACATAAGCTGCGTGGTGGTGCCGGCGTCGTAGGTCGAGTCGGTTTCGATGCGCTCGTCGGTCAGCGGCTCAAAGCTCATGGTCGAGCCGGGATCTTTGAGCTTTGCCTCCACGGCGGCGACATCGATCTCGGCGGTGTCGCCGGGGGAGACGGTGTCGGCATCGTTGCCCGACTCGGCGTCGGAGATGTCCGGAAGGTTGAGATCTTCGGTTACGCGGTCGGCGGGATCGCCGTCCTGCTGCGGCTCGACAGCCGTCGGCTCGGGCGTCGAAAAGTGCGACGGCGCGGGCATGCTCTGGGGTTGAGCGGAGGGCTCGGGAGCTGCGGCGGGCGCGGCAACGGGCTGCTCGACTTCGGCAGGCGTTGCGGATGCGGGTACCGCCTCGCTTGTCGGGGCGACGGGGAATACCGGCGCGGCAGGCTCGGGGGCTGCAAACACGGCAGCGCTCTCGTTAATCGCCTCGGCGACGGGCTCGGCAAAGTGAGCCGGTGCGGGCGTTGTCTCCGGTTCCGCGGGCTGCTCGGCAGCGTGCGCGCCGATGGGGGCATCGAGCCGCTCGGTGTCGGCGTCCTCGTCATCGGCGAGTGCCGGATATTCTTGAGTTACATGCGAAAGAGGCAGGGAGAACACGGTGTCCTCGGGCTCCACGGTCGCAGGGCGCGCCGGAGCGGCATGAGCCGGCGCGGCTGCGGGGGCAGTCGGCGTCTCGGGCATGGCTGCGGACTTGTTCTCCTCGTCGATCATCGACGGTTCACCTTCATGACCACGTCGCCAATCTGGACCTCGTCACCCTCGCGCAGCGTTGCGGGCTCCACCAGCTGACGGCCGTTAACGAGCGTGCCGTTCAGCGAGTTGAGGTCTTCGATAATGAGTGCCGGGCCCTGCAGCGAAAAGCGTGCGTGCGAGGCCGAGACAAACGGTTCGTTGATGCAGATGTCCGAGGACGGCGAGCGGCCTACGATGACGGGGCCGAGCATGTCTACATGGATGCCACGGATGCCGCGCGGACCCTTGTCCACATCGATCGTCCAGATAGCGGAGTCACGGCGCTGGCCGCGTACGAGTCCCACGCCGGTTTTCATGACGGCGAACAGGAAGATGTAGAGCAGGGCGACCAGGACGATGCGGCCTGCAAAAAGGACGATATCGATGTTCATAAGCGACTATCCCCTAAATTC
>USFU01000020.1 GCA_900554135.1 uncultured Collinsella sp.
GGCCGAGGCGCGCCGCCCTATCTACAAGACGATGATTCCCGAGCCCGGCAAGTCCAAGGATTGCGTTGTGTTAGACCACTTTGGATACTGGGACTTTTCCTATAATCTTTCTTGCTTAAATAGCAGGCGAAAGCGAAGGAGCTCCTATGGTCACCAAGGATGATGCGTGTTGGATAATCGGCCTTTCCGCAGGTGCGGGCATTGGCGTATATCTTGATGGCGGCTGGGGCGTCGATGCGCTTGTCGGGCGTGAGACCAGGGCTCATAACGACATCGACCTGTTCGTTCAGCGCGGGGATTACCAAAGGTTCGTGGATCTAATTGCTGATGAGGGGTTTTCCGAGGTGGCTGCATCTTTCACCACCGAAGATCACACGGTGTGGCAAGACGAGGCGGGGCGCATCGTCGACCTGCATTGCTTCGATTTCGCCGAGAATGGCGATATTCTGTATCAGGGAGATCGTTTTCCCGGGGAGGTCTTTTCGGGGAGGGGGCGCATCGGCGAGGTGGAGGTGTCGTGCATCGACCCCGAAAGCCAGCTGTTGTTTCACTTGGGCTATCAGCATGACGAGCACGACGTCCACGATGTCATGCTCCTATGCCGTGAGTACGGTTTCGACGTTCCCGAAGAATATCGCTAGCTGTTGCTTTTTGCATCGGGTCACGACTTCAGCGCTTGCCGCAGATGCGCTGCGCCAGACCGCCCTGGACATCACGCCACGCCGTATATGGCCCTCCGCGCACGCGAGTCCCATTTCGCCTGCTTGATCCAGTACTCGTAGAACGGATAGGGGGTCACCTTGTACTGGCGCCAGGTCTTCTCGTACGTGCCGCGGGCCGCCTGCCTCACTATGAGCTCGGCGAGCTCGTCCGCGCTCCTGCGGACCTTGAAGCACCACGTCCACTTGAACCAGGCGAGGTAGTTCTCGAGGCGTCTCGTGGAGACGCCCCGGAACCTGCCGATGAAGTGCCTCATCTGGGAGTGGAGGCTGTTCACCCTGTTGATGGCGTGCTCCTCCCTCTTGCTGGCGATGTGCTCGCCGACGCCGAGGGCGGGCAGGACGCGGCGGTACACGTGCGCACGGTCCGTCGAGATTATCGCGCCGACCGCGAGCTTGTCGGCGAGCAGCTCCCTGGCTGCCGCCTCGTCGAGGCCGCCCCTCCCCGCGATCTCGTAGAAGATGTCGCCGGCGTCGTTGATGCCGGTGAGCACGCATATCTTCTCGTGCCCGTCGGTTCCCTGCGACCTTGCGCGGGGCTTCCTGGGCACGCCGGACTCCGACCTGGAGCGGTTTCCCTTGAAGCTCTCCCTGAAGAAGCACTCGTCGAGCTCGGCCCCGCCGCCGGCCTCCACGCGGAAGGCGGGCATGCGCTTGGCCATGGCCTCGAGCAGCCTGTGGCGCATGAAGAACGCCGTCTTGAGGCACACGCCGCACTTTTCCGCCGACTCGCGCAGCGGGAGCATGTCCACGTGGCACTCCGCGAACCTCATCCAGGCCGACCTGTCGAGCTTGGTGGTGGAGAAGATGCGCATGGTGGCGTCGGTGAAGGTCCTGGCGCACCCTCGGCAGAGGAACCGCTGACGGCCGCGCCCGTCTCGCCCCCTCTTCACGTAATGCGGGGAGCCGCACCAGGGGCAGGCTCTGTCGGGATCGTCTTCCGCCCCCTCGCTTGCCGCGAGGTCGAACAACTCCGCGTCTATCAGCGCCTTGAGCGATCTCAGGGCCCTGCTCTTCTCGGCAGCCGTCATCTGCGGGAGGAACTGCCTCGTCAGCTGGGTGAGCACGTCTTCCATTGCAACCTCCATCTTTCCTGATGATGGAATTGTCGCAATTGGGGGTCCTGCTGCGTGTACTGTGCATAGGACACTTATCCAACGCGGTCTAACACAACGAAGGATTGGGACACCACCGAGAACCTCTACATCGAGGGTGACAACCTAGACGCGTTAAAGATCCTGAAAGAGACCTACGCCGGCAAGGTGAAGCTCATATACATCGACCCGCCTTACAACACGGGCCATGATTTCGTCTACGACGATGACTTTGCCAAGACGCGCGGCGAGTACAACGCCGAGAGCGGCGACTATGACGAGGAGGGCGGCCGCCTGGTCGCCAACACCGAGGGCAACGGCCGGTTTCACTCGGACTGGTGCTCGATGATTTATCCGCGTCTCACGCTCGCGCGCGATCTGCTCGCTGCCGACGGCACCATCTTCATCAGCATTGACGAGAAC
The DNA here is from genome assembly GCA_900554135.1 of uncultured Collinsella sp. The sequence continues at coordinate 2,237 of USFU01000020.1, forward strand.
GAAGCTAATAACCTTGAGAAAATCTGTGACGAGGTATTTGGGCGTGCAAATTTTCTTACACGCTTTATCTGGAGAAAAGTGGATAGTCCCAACGACAACCACGTCGTTATCACGCCTGATCACGAATACATTTTTGCCTATTGCAAAAATGCGGCAACGGTTACCTTGCGTCAGCGTAGGGCACCTGAGCTCGTTGATGCCTACAATGGGCCGGACGAAAACGGCAGATATTGGCGCGACAGGCTTCTCCGCAAGAACGGAAAAAACAGCCTTCGCGCCGACAGGCCAACCATGTATTACGCGCTTACGGCACCGGACGGCTCGGAGGTTTGGCCTATTCGGGAGGACGGGCGCGAAGGCTGCTGGGCCGCTGGGCCCAGCAGCCTCAAAGAAATCGATGCTCGCGGAGATTTGATTTGGAAGCAGAGAGACGGCAAATGGGTTCCGTATACTCGTGAATATGCTGCCGACAACCCAACGAAACCTTGGATGACGATCTGGAACGATTTGCCAGCTATGCGGCAAACAAAGGCAGGCATGAAAGACCTATTCGGCATTTCAAACGTTTTCGATACGCCCAAGCCGCCTGCCTTGATTCAGCGCTGCATGGAGCTTGGAGGAGTAAAAGAAGGCGAGATTGTTCTCGACTTCTTCTCGGGATCGGCTGCCACTGCGCATGCTGCTTTGGATTTTTATTCCAACGAGGAAGTAGCTGCCAAGTGGATTCTTGTGCAAATTCCGGAACTCCTCGATGAGGGAGCGGAAGCACGGCAATTCGGCTTCAAGTCGATTTGCGATCTTGGCGAGGAGCGCATCCGCCGTGCGGGCGAGAAAATCGCCAATGAAATCGATGAATCCAATAAGCAGCTCGAGCTCGGCGCCGAGCCAAAGCCTTATCCCGACCTGGGCTTCCGCGTGCTGCGCATCGACTCCTCGAACTTCAAGGACTTCTACCTCACGCCTGGCGAGACCTCACAGGAGAGCCTCTTCGACTTCGCTGACAACGTGAAGGAGGGGCGCTCTGAATTGGATCTGCTCTTCGAGGTGCTGCCAAAGCTCGGCATCCCGTACTCCGCGAAGATCGAGGAGCGCGTGCTCGCCGGCAAGAAGGTCTTTTTCGTTGACGGCGACAAATTGGCGGCCTGCTTCGATGCGAACGTCGGCTCCGACACCATCGAGGAGATGGCGAAGGCCAAGCCCTGGTATGCTGTCATCCGCGACTCATCCATGGCCGACGACGCCACGCACGCCAACTACGAGGAGCTGTTCCGCACCTACAGCCCCGACACCGTTCCCCAAGTGATTTAAGGCGTCGACATGAAGTTCAAGTTCAAAGTACAGCAGTACCAAACCGACGCCGCAGATGCGGTGACCTCGGTCTTCGAGGGGCAGCCCAACCAGGGCGCCTCCGTCTACCTGCGCGATCTGGGCCGCAAGCCCAAGCGCGCGCAGGGCGAGATCGACTTCGGCGACGAGAGCACCGAGGGGTATGCCAATGCCCCCGTTGCGCTTTCAGGTGCCGACATACTGGCAAACGTGCGAGCGGTGCAGCGACGCAACCAGATCCCCGAGTCGGAGGAGCTCTTCTGCGGCATGGGGGCTTGCCAGCTGGACGTCGAGATGGAGACGGGCACCGGCAAGACCTACGTCTACACCAAGACGATGCTCGAGCTCAACCGCCTGTACGGCTGGTGCAAGTTCATCGTGGTGGTGCCATCGGTCGCCATCCGCGAGGGCGTGGCCAAGAGCCTGGAGAACACCCAGGAGCACTTCTTCTCCCAATACCACAAGAAGATCAGGTTCTTCATATACGACTCGGACAACCTGACCGAGCTTGATGCGTACTCCCAATCGAGCGACGTCAACTGCATGGTCATCAACATGCAGGCGTTCAACGCGTCGATGAAGGAGGGCGCCAAGAACAAGGCGGCGCGCATCATCTTCGACGAGCGCGACGAGTTCAGCAGCCGCAGGCCAATCGACGTCATCGCTGCGAACCGCCCCATCGTCATCTGCGATGAGCCCCAGAAGATGGGAAAGAAGGGAGGCGCGACCCAGAAGGGCATCGCCCGCTTCAACCCTCTGTTCGTGCTGAACTATTCGGCAACGCACAAGGAGAAGCACGACCTGGTGTATGCCCTGGACGCCCTGGATGCCTACAACCAGAAGCTTGTGAAGCGCATCGAGGTCAAGGGCTTCTCGCTCAAGAACATGCGCGGTACCGACGGCTACCTGTACCTGCGTGACATCATCGTGAGCAAGAGCCGCGCCCCGGAGGCCGTCATCGAGTTCAAGTACATGGGCGCGGGCGGCAAGGTCCGCAAGAAGACCCAGCGGTTTTGCGAGGGCGATAGCATCTATGACGCAAGCGGGTCCACCAAGCTCGAGGCGTATCGAGGCTATACCATCGCAAGCGGCAACGATGGTGTGGTGCCACCGCAGGACGGGCGTCCCGGTTACGTCCGCTTCCTGGACAGCTCCATTGGCGACAATGGCCGCATCTATATGGGCGAGGTCTACTGCGACTCCGCGGCGGATGACATCCAGCGCATTCAGATTCGCGAGACTATTAAGAGCCACCTCCAGAAGGAGGAGGCCCTGTTCCGCCGCGGCATCAAGTGCCTGAGCCTTTTCTTCATCGACCAGGTGGCGAAGTACCGCGACCTCTCCGGCAACGGCGAAACAGTGGGCTACGGCAAGATCTTCGAGGAGGAGTACGAGGCCATCGTCTCCGACAGATTGAAGCACCCCACGCAGGACGACATCCTCGACCCCTCGTACACGCAGTACCTCGGGCGATTCGAGGCGCGCTCGGTGCACTCCGGCTACTTCTCTGTGGACAAGAAGGGCAACGCCGTCGAGTCGAAGGCCGAGAAGAAGGCGGAGCGCGAGGACGGCATCGGCATCAACGACGACGACGCGAAGCGCGCATACGACCTGATCCTGCGCGATAAGGAGCGCCTGCTCTCGTTCGATGAGCCTGTGCGCTTCATCTTCAGCCACTCGGCGCTGCGCGAGGGCTGGGACAACCCGAACATCTTCCAGATATGCACGCTCAAGGAATCGGGCTCCGAGACGAGCAAGCGCCAGGAGGTCGGCCGCGGCATGCGCCTGGCTGTCGACCAGGACGGCAACCGCCAGGACGCAGCGCTGCTGGGACCCGACGAGGTGCACCGCGTGAACTTGCTCACCGTGATCGCGTCGGAGAGCTACGAGACGTTCGTGAGGGATTTGCAGACCGACATAAGCAAGAGCCTGCGCGAGCGCCCGAGGAAGGTGGAGATGAACCTGTTCAGCGGGCGCGACGTCGTGCTCGACGGCGAGACGGTCTCCTTCACCGAGGAGGAGTCGAAGCGCATTTACAAGGCTCTTTACAAGTGCGACTTCATCGATGACGACGACAAGCCGACCGCCGAGTTCCGCAAGGCCGTCGAGGGCGGCACCTTCGTGGAGTACTTCGTCGTGAAGCTGCCTGAGGGCATCGCCGACACCGCACACGCAAAGGCCGTCGAGGCGCTGGTGAGGAGCGTCTACGACGCGCACGCGCTCGACGGCATGATCGGGCGCGCCCAGGAGAAGATCACTGAGAACACGCTGACCGACAACTTCGCCAAGCGCGAGTTCAAGGAGCTGTGGGCGCGCATCAACCGCAAGCACGCCTACACGGTGAGCTTCTCGGACGACGAGCTGAGGAGCAAGTCGATAGAGCGCATCAACGGCGATTTGCGCGTGAGCAGGCTGCAGTACACCCTGACGGTCGGCGGGCAGAAGGCGCAGGCCACGCGCGACGAGGTGCAGGGCGGCTCGTCGTTCGGCCGTACGCAGACCGAGACCCGCGACGTCGACGCTGGCACTGCGTCCGTGGGCGTGACCTACGACCTCGTGGGCGAGGTGGCGCAGGCCGCCGCCATCACGCGCAGGAGCGCCGCGGCGATCCTCGCCGGCATCGACGCCAACGTGTTCGGGCTCTACCGCGTGAACCCAGAGGAGTTCATCAAGAAGGCGGCGGCGCTCATCGTGTCGGAGAAGGCGACGATGGTGGTGGAGCACATCAGCTACCACGAGATCGACGACGTCTACGACGAGGCCATCTTCACCGAGCGCATGCCCGACAACGCGAGCAAGGCGTACGAGGCCAAGAAGAACATCCAGCGCTTCGTGTTCCCCGACTCCGACGGCGAGCGCAGGTTCGCCGAGGACATGGACGCCGCCGCCGAGGTGGCGGTCTACGCGAAGCTACCGCGCTCATTCCAGATTCCCACGCCGGTAGGCAACTATGCCCCCGACTGGGCCATCGCCTTCAAGGAGGGCAGCGTGCGCCACGTGTTCTTCATCGCGGAGACAAAGGGCACCATGGACACGCTGGAGCTCTCCGGTGTGGAGAACGCCAAGATCGCCTGCGCCAAGAAGCTCTTCAACGAGATGAGCACCGGCGACGTGCGCTACCACAACGTGGCGACGTACGAGGACCTGCTCGAGGTGATGGGCAGGATGAGCTAAGCCACGCTTATGAACCATAAGGAGAACCAGGAAAAGGCAGAGCTTTCGATTTATCAGCAGGCGTTGAAGGTCGCGAGGGCAAAAGGCGGAGAAGCGAGAAGGAACGTCGCCCGACTGTCGGGCGACGCCCGCCCATTCGATAGGCCCGATATTCTCATCACGGCCGAAGGCGGGAGAAGAATAGTCGGTTTAGAGCACTTCCGCGTTGACCACCATATCGGGAGGGGCAAGAAGGTTGAATCTAAGTCCGCGAGGTTCTCTTCGGATGCGGAGCGGTTTCGAAAGCAACACGAGGATGCAGCTCGCAGGGGCGCTCTGGCAGAAGAGGCTTACCGAGGGTTCGGCGATTTGATCAGCCGGGCGATACGGGAGCAATCGAACGCCTGCGTTGACGACATCAGCACTTCGCTCGACGCGGGACTGTTCGGCAAGAACGGTCGCGGGCATGCGTTCAAGCTCGATGCGTATCGCGAGAACATAACGCAGATTGACGCCAACACTGACATCCAGCTTGGATTCCTAATCGAGCTCCATACGGATTTAAGCAAATGGTTCCTCAATGATCGATTTAAGGAGACCAGGGTATCTCAAGGTCAGTTCCCAATAAGTTGCGAAACCTATGAGCTTCTCAAGAAAGCATCGGCTCACGTTGATTGGATCGTGCTTGCGTTTTGCCCGATTTACGGCACTGAGGTGAGAGACGCCGCGATTATTAGATGCCACAACGGCATGTTCGAAACGAGCGCCGCTCGACAAGGCATAATCCAGACACCATATTTAGGCCTTGGAAAAGAAACGCCTTTCGGAAAGCAGGATAAACAAGGAGAGGTTGAGTTCGGCGTCGGAAACGATGGCGTTAATTATCTGGTCGAAAACACGTCCGAGCCAATGGACCCCTTCGAGTTGTTCAACAACGCGATTAGCGGAGCCGCCGAAGCGCTCAATCTAGCGCGGAAAGGAAAACCCTTTGCCGCGACGACGTCAGTTCAGCTTACCTACGACATAACAAAAGACTCCTTGAAGCACAAAAACGGGAATGTTGAGCCGCAGGATATCCTTAAGGCGATTGCAGAAATGAATCCATTAGAGAAGAGCACGCGGATGGAGAACTGGCGGAAGCACTGGCTTATCCATAACGTATAGCTCAGCTTTCGATTGATGCGGACGAGGCTCTTTGCGAGCCAACGATTTGATAGGAATGCAATGAAATACAATCTCGACAAGCTGAAGAAAGTCGATCTGCGCGATGTGTGGCCTCATGAGGCGCTCGACTTTACCAAGTGGCTCTCTGCGGAATCCAACCTTGCCATGCTGAGCTCGGCAGTCGGCATCGAGCTTGAGCTTATAGAGACCGAGTCGTCGGTGGGCTCGTTCAACGTCGACATCTATGCGCAGGAAGCCGGCACCGGGCGCAAGGTGATAATCGAGAACCAGCTCGAGGACACCAACCACGACCACCTAGGCAAAGTAATCACCTACGCCGCCGGCAAGGGCGCCGAGGTCGTCATATGGGTGGTGGCCCGCGCACGCGACGAGCACCGTCAGGCCATCGAGTGGCTCAACCAGCACACCGACAGCGACTTCGGATTCTTCCTAGTGGAGGTAGAGCTGTGGTCCATCGGCGATTCCCTGCCGGCACCGCGTTTCAGCGTAGTCGAGCAGCCGAACGAGTGGACGAAGGCCATCAAGCTCAGCGAGGGTCTCTCCGAGACCGAGCGCGTCAAGCTGTCGTACTGGACCAAGTACCGCGAGGTGGCCCAGGCGACTCCCGAGTTTTTGAAGGTTTTCAATCCGCAGAAACCCTCGAAGGATCATTGGACGACACTGCGCTGCGGCACGTCCGCCTACCATATCGCATTGCTCATAGACACGCGGCACGGCCGCATCGGCATCGAGTTCTACGCACGCGACGACAAGGAAATCGGCCACAAGGCCATCGACAACACCGATTTGTTTGAAGAACGTCTCGGCCTTGCGGCCACACCCTTTGACGCCAAGAAGGCTTCGGGGCTTCGCTTCTACAAAGACGGCTGCAAGATCAAGAATAACGAGACCGCCTGGCCGAGATTCATATCCGAGCAGCTCGAATGGGCTCTCACCATGAAGAAGCTAATCGCCGAGCTGGGGCTTTAGACGTTGTCTGCGCCCCATTCCGAAAATGCTCGCAGTGTTGGATTCTGCACCCATTACGGTTGCCACTGACTCTTCCAAAGGGGTGGTTCGTGGCGATGTCTCTACCGTTGGCGCGTCAGCCCCCTCGTCGAGCGCCGCGAAGAGCTTCATCACGTGCCCGAGCCTCTGCTGCAGGGACTCGCTCAGTTCGCCGTAGGAGACCGCCAGTCGTACCTCCTTGGCCAGCTCTGCCATCGAGCCCCTCAACGCCTTCTGAACGCTCACGGAGGGCTTCACCTCAACCTGGGTATCGGTGAGCTTGGCGATGATGTAGTCCTGTCTGCTCATGCCGCTCCAGGCGGCCATCTCGCATATGAGCTTGTGCTCCTCGGGCGTACAGAGAAACGCCATCGTCTCGCTGCGCTTGCGGGCGCCGTTCTCGCACGGCATTCTTCTTACCCCCTTGCTCCGTCAAGGGCGGCTGCCATCTCGTCCTGCTTCGTGGGGAACAGGTGAGCGTAGCGGTAGGTGATGTCCACCGCCTCGTGGCCCATGCGCTCGGCGATGGCCAGCGCGGAGAAGCCCATCTCGATCAGCAGGCTCACATGGCTGTGGCGTATGTCGTGTATGCGGATGCGCTTCACGCCCGACGCCTTGCGCCCTCGCTCCATCTCGTGGGCCAGGAAGTGCTTGGTCACGGCGAACAGGCGCTCGTCGGGGGCGACGTCGTCGCGCATCTCGATGAAGTCCGCCATCTCGTCGCGCGGGAAGACGGGCATGACGATCGTGCGCACCGACTTGGGCGTCTTGGGGTCGGTCACGGTGCCCACGCCGCGGAGGCTCTGGTACGACTTGTTGATGCGCAGCCGTGAGCTCTCCGGCATGAAGTCGGACGGCGTGAGCGCCAAAAGCTCGCCGCAGCGGATGCCCGTCCAGTACAGCAGCCCGAAGCCGCCACACACCGACGCCATTAGCCGAGGCCGTTCCGTGCGAAGCCCGGTCGCTTCCGCCAGCTCCAGTGCCCGCCGCTCTGGGCCCTTCGTGCTTGGGCCGTCCGGGTCGCCCACACCATCACGCGTCGTCTCCGGGCGCTTGGGCGGTGACCATTCTCGCCGCAGCCGGTTACCGCAAGGCACCGAATGCAGCCGGCAGCCGACACCCGGCGGCAGCCGGCTGCAAGGCAATCTCGCCAGAGCTCACGAAGAGATTCCACGCCTGAAGAGACCAAGCACCCGCAACTCTCTCAAACCCGAAGACCGACAACCGTAACTTAGCAGCTTAACGGACTAGCAAAATTCAAAGAGCGTCGCCCCAGCTCGCCGGCGAATCACGTGCGTATTACAAAGCAGCCATCTTCCTCGCAGCATGAAGCATCTCGTACTCGCGACCGCTCCATACGGGAAGGGACGCGGCGTGGACGGCAGCCCGACACACGTCGAGGAACCCCGTAGCGCTCTCGCAGAAGCACTCGTGCGCGAACTCGCCCGTGCCGTGGGCAACGGCGTCTCCATCGGCGTAGAGCGTCCAGATAGCGGGCGTGCGGTCGTCGCCGCCCTCAAAGGCAATCTGCAACACGTGAGACGTGCCCTCGGCAAGAAGCTCGCTCTCAAGCCTCCCCACGGAGAAGCGCATCTGGTGGGCGAGACAATCCTTGGCAAGTGCCGAGATGTATCCGCTCGGCTCATCGAGAAGGTGCATACGCCTCGGCTTGACAGTCAGGTTGTGGAAGTCACGCTCTTCGCGCACAGAGAAATCGTCCATGTTGGACCCCTTTCATCGATGCTGGCAGGACCACCGTGCCTCTCGGCCGGTTGGTGTCGGGATCATCGAGCCAACTCTCTACCCCGACTCTGGATAAAATGACCCGAGCAATACGGGCGAAGGGCACTCTACCATCACGTGTACATGCGATGCAAGGGGTCGTCGTGAAGGGCAAGAGAAACCTTATCCGGCCCAGCCCGCATGGCCAACCGCAGCCAGCTGCTCGCGAAGGCCGCTGACAGCGGAGAGTGGCAAGACGGCCAGTGCTTCTCGTTTGGCGCAAGCGAAGACGAGGTCCGCACCTGGGCAAAGACGCTGTAGCGCCAAGAGCGGGGCAATCGAATAAGGCGGTCGAAGCCCCCTAGAGCGTGGCGTCGACGGCGCGGATGAGGGCGGCGCGCAGGCCGGAGGCCTCCAGCTCGGCCACGCCGCGGATGGTGACGCCACCTGGGGAGCAGACCGCATCCTTCATAGCAGCCGGGTGCTCACCAGTCTCTATCTGCAGCTTTGCCGTGCCAAGCATCATCTGGCTCACGATTCTGTACGCGTCCGCACGCGGGATGCCATGCTTGACGGCGGCGTCGGCCAGGGCCTCGATGCCCATGGCGACAAACGCGGGAGAGCAGCCGCCCACCGTTCCGCCCACAAACAGCAGGCGGCTCTCAAGCTCCACCACCAGGCCAAGCTTGCCCAGCAGGTCAAGCACCTCGGCGCGTATCTCCGTGCCCATCGTTGAGGCGCGCTCCACCGCGATGACGCCCTCGTTGACGGAAACCGGCGTGTTGGGCACGCAGGAGAGGTGCGCCGCACCAGGCAGGAGCTCCTCCCACTTGGCGCAGTCCCAGCCCCAGGCAACGGAGAGCACGGCCTTGCCGGAGAGCTCATCTGCCAGCGGCCCCACGACCTCGGCGATAAGGTGCGGCTTCACGGCAACAATCAGCAGGTCAGACGCCGCGACAACCTCCGCCGCACCCGAGCAGGCCGTCATGCCGCGCGCCTCGCAGCGCTCGCGCAGCGCGTCAAAGCGCCCCGCGCAGGCGCTCATCCGCCCCGCGTCCACGCCCGCGGCAATCCAGCCGTCCGCCATGGCGCTCGCCATGTTGCCAAAGCCAATGAAGCCAATCCTCATAGCTGCCCCTTCCACGATGCCTTTCGCCGCCAGTATGCCAGAGCATGCCCGCACGGACGCCTCCAACCGTGCATACGCAAAACAGCGTACATAAACGCAAGGGGCCCTTCTCGCCAACTGGGCAAACGCGGCGAGAAGGGCGCGGGCAACGGCCACCTAGTGCGGGCCCAAACTCCGCAATAGCGAAAATTGTTCGATATTGCGTAGTTTGGGCCCAGTTCTATTACGCAATATTGCAGTCCAGCGGAGAGGGGCGCCTACACCAGCCTGGCGTAGTCCTGACTCTGGTGAAAGACGTGGGCTACGTAGACCTTCTCGCCTTTGACGCGGTACAGAGCAAGATAGCCCTCTAGCGCTGCCTTGCGATATCCCAAGTGGGCAAGCCGCGACTCCCTGGCTGTGGGATACATCAGCGGAAACGCCTCGACCTTGGCCACAAAGCCATCGAAGGCGTCCAGCAGGTCGCCCGCTGCCGCAGGGGCACCCAGGGACTCCGTCAGATACAGCACGGCCGCCTCGAGGTCTTCCTTGGCCTCGTCGGTGACCACGACCTCACAGGCCATACTTGGCCCTCAGGCCTGCAGAGACCTCGCGCGCATCGGTCACCCTGCCGGCGGCGATATCCGCCTCGGCGCGGTCGATGGCCTGGTAGAGCTTGGCCCGAGCCGCCTCGGCGCAAAGGGCCTCGTAGCCGCTCATGGAGAGGGCGACAAACGCCTCTCGCCCATTCTTGGTCACCAGGACCGGACCGGCGGCATTCTGGACGGTGTCCGTAAACTCCGCCGTATTCTTGAGCTCTTTCATGGGCACGCAGGTAGCAGGCGCCATCTTTGGCTTCCTTTCTTCTTGGCAGCTTAAAAATACCACGATTGTGGTATTTCTCTAACAGCGACGAGAGGAAGTCACCCAAACTCCGTCACCGGCGGACACTTTGGCGAGAAGAACGTCCGCGGGTGACGGAGTTTGTCGCCGACCGCGCCGCCAGCCCTACCCGCGGTACCTCGCCGACGGGAGGAACTTCTCACCAGAAAAGATGGACTCCACGGCAACCCGGTACTCCCCCACCTTGCGGGCAGACCTCACCCTGCGGCGAACGGACTTCTCGTCAGCAAACGCGCAGCTGGCGTAGAGCCACCACTCCTTCATGCGCATCACCGCGTTGCCGCCCATCTCATCCGCGTAGGCGGCAAAGAGCGCGTCGTGAAAGCGCCGCAGCTCAGCGGCCGTAAGCGGCGCGCCGCCGCAAAGCACGCGCGGCAGGGCGGGGTTGCCAAGCACGCCGCGGCCCAGCATCACATGGCGCGTCTGCGGATACGCGCTGGTCAGGCGTTTGAAGTCATCGACATCAAAGATGTCTCCGTTGTAGGCCACGGCAAAGGGCGCCTCCTCCAGCGTGCGCCCGTAGGGCTCCCAGCGCGGCGTTCCCCGGTAGGCGTCTACCCGCAGCCTCGGGTGCACAATCAGCTCCGCCAGGTGACAGCGGCAGTAGGCGGCCAGGACCTCCCCGTACTCGTCGTCCTTCTCCACGCCGATGCGCGTCTTGACCGAGACCGGCAGGGGTGACCTCTCGCACACGTCCTGCAGAAACTCCTCCAGCTCCCGCGGCTCCCGTAGAAAGCCCGCGCCCTTGCCCTTGGAGACCACGGTGCCCGAGGGGCAGCCCGCGTTGAGGTTGACCTCGCGGTAGCCCATCCGCTGCAGAAGGCCGGCCGCCCACACAAAGCGGTCAGCGTCACGGGTCAGGAGCTGCGGAACCACGTCCAGCCCCTCGTTGGCCACGGGGTCCAGCTCCTTCTTCGCACGGCCAACAAACCCCTTGCCCACCTGCGGCGGAGCCACAAACGGCGTGTAGTAGCGGTCGAGCGCGCCAAAGCACTCGGCGTGGACGCGCCTGAAGACGTGCCCGGTGACCCCCTCCATGGGGGCAAGCGAAAGAATCATCCTTCTCTCCGTCCTTCTCCCCGCCATTGTGGCATGCCGGCCCGCCGGGCAGAAGCGCCGGCAGGGCGCCGAGCTCGCCCGCGGGCATGCGCCGGCTCTTCTCGCCTACCTCACGAACACCATGAGCAGCGTGCCGGCAACGATGAGCGCCAGGCCGGCGCCGGAGCGGGCCGTGAGCTTCTCGCCAAACACCAGGCGAGAAAAGCCAATGGTCACGAGGATGCTCAGCTTGTCTATGGGCACCACGACGCTGGCCAGGCCCTCCTGGAGCGCCTTGTAGTAGCAGAGCCACGAGGCGCCCGTGGCCAGGCCGGAGAGGCAGATGAAGAGAAGCTCGCGGCGGGGAACGGCGCGGACCGTGCCCGCCTTGCCCGTCACGGCGACCATGACCCAGGACATGACCAGCACCACGATGGTCCTGACGGCCGTGCCCAGGTTGGACTCCACGCCCTCGATGCCCACCTTGCCCAGGATGGCCGTCAGGCTGGCAAACACCGCGGAGAGCACGGCAAACACCAGCCAGGAGCCCCCCGCGGCAGGGACGCCCGTCGAAGTCGCATCTGCCGCCGCGTCCGGCTTGCGCTCGACCATCATCAGCGTGCCGGCGAGGATGAGCACCATGGCGATGACGCTTGCCCAGCTCAGGGGCTCGCCCAGCAGCAGGAAGGCAAGGAGCATGGTGAGGACGGTGCTGGACTTGTCGATGGGCACGACCTTGTTGACGTCTCCAGACTGGAGCGCCTTGAAGTAACACAGCCACGAGGCACCGGTGGCCAGGCCGGAAAGCCCCAGGAACGCCCAGGTCATAGGCGTAATCGAGCCAATCTGCCCCGCCGAGTCCACCACCGCGACCATAACCCAGGCAAACGCCAGGACAACGATGGTCCTGATGGCGGTGGCAACCGTCGAGTCGGTCTCGCGGATGCCGCACTTGGCCAGGATGGCCGTGATTCCCGCAAAGAACGCCGACCCGCACGCAAACGCAACCCACATGTCAAAGCCTCCGAACCCAAAATCGCACCAAGGGCAGCGATCCAGCATAGTCCTCGCGCGTAACGGGGGCGTAAAGAGGTGCGGCCACGGGGACGCGCTAGCCCAGGTAGCGCCCCGTGACGCTCTGGGGGCAGGCGGCAACCTGCTCGGGGGTGCCGCAGGCCACCACGCGGCCGCCGGCCTCGCCGCCGCCCGGGCCCATGTCTATGACCCAGTCCGCGTTGGCTATGAAGTCAAGGTCATGCTCCACGACCACGACGGTAGCCCCCTGGTCCACCAGGCGCTGGAACACGCCCAGGAGGGTCTCGACGTCGCGCGGGTGCAGGCCGATCGTGGGCTCGTCAAACACAAAGACGGCGTCCGCCTGGCCGCGGCCCATCTCGCTAGCGAGCTTGAGGCGCTGGGCCTCGCCGCCAGAGAGCGCAGGCGTGGCCTCCCCCAGCGTGAGGTAGCCCAGGCCCAGGTCGTGCAGGGTCTGGAGCTTCTCGCGGGCGCGCTTGAGATCGGCCACGTGCGGCAGGGCCTCGTCCACGGAGAGGGCCATGAGCTCAGGCAGAGAAAGGCCCGGGCCGCCCACGCCCTTCTCCCCGCGCCGGACGCCCCCGGCCGCCCCCCCCGAGCGGCGTCCGCGGCAGGCCGGGCAGGCGCTGTCCACGACGGGCCGCAACAGCACCGCAACCGCTATATGGCCGGTGGCGGCGCAGGTCGGGCAGCGCAGGCGGCCCGTGTTGTACGAGAAGTCCCCGGCCTTGTAGCCCGCCTCGCGCGCTGCGTCCGTGCGCGCGTAGGCCCGGCGCAGGTCGTCGAGGACACCGCAGTAGGTTGCCACCGTGGAGCGCACGTTGGTGCCGATGGGCGTGGCGTCTATGAGGTTGGCGCGCGAGACGCCCGCGGCGTCAAGCGCCGTCACGTGGGCGGGCAGCGGCTCGCCCGCCGCCGCGGCCGCAAGCGCGGGAACGAGCGTCTCGAGCACGAGCGTGGTCTTTCCGGAGCCGGAGACGCCCGTCACGGCCACCAGGCGCCCCTTGGGAACGTCCACACAAAGCGGCCTCACCGTGTGGAGGCCGCTCGACTCGAGGTGAATGCGCCCCAGGTCAAACATGTCGTCCGCAGCGGCGCGCGGCCGGGCCTCCACGCGCTTCTCGCCACTCAGGTACGGGCCGATGAGGGACTCCGGGCACGCGGCCACCTCGTCCACGCCACCCTGCGCCACCACGGTTCCGCCGCCCGCGCCCGCCGCCGGCCCCATCTCCACCAGGTGATCGGCCGCCGCGAGGATGCGCGTGTCGTGGTCGACCATGACCACGGAGTTGCCGTCCGCAATGAGGTCCCGCATCACACCCAGAAGGCCGTCCACGTTGGCCGGGTGCAGGCCAATGGAGGGCTCGTCCATGACGTAGAGCACGCCCGTGGTGCGGTTGCGCACGGAGCGCGCCAGCTGGACGCGCTGCCGTTCGCCCGTGGAGAGCGTGGAGCCCGCGCGGTCAAGCGAGAGGTAGCCCAGGCCAAGCTCAAGGAGCCGCCGCGCCGTGGACTGGAAGGACTCGCAGATGGAGGCCGCCATGGGACGCATCTGCCCGGGCAGGCTCTCCGGCACGCCCGCCACCCAGGCACAGGCCTCGTCAAGCGTCATCTGCGTGGCCTCTGCCAGGTTGATGCCGCGCACAAGGGGGCCTCGCGCCGCGGCCGAGAGTCGCGTGCCGCCGCAGTCCGGGCACGGGCCCTCAACCAGGAACTTTGCCACGCGCTTCAGGCCCTTCTCGTCCTTTGCCTTGGCAAGGGAGTTCTCCACCGTGCGCACGGCGTTGAAGTAGGTGAAGTCCAGCTCGGCAAAGTTGTCGCCCTTCTTGGCCTTGTACAGGATGTGGCGCTTCTCGGCGGGGCCGTCAAAGACGATGGCACGCTCCTCGGGCGTGAGCTCGCAGAAGGGCACGTTGGTGCGCACGCCCATGGCTCCGCAGACCTGCTTCATGAGGTCCCACATGAGCGAGCCCCACACCACCACGGCGCCCTCGTCGATGGACTTGCTCTCGTCAGGCACCAGCGCCGCGCGGTTGACGGTGCGGGCCACGCCGGTGCCGCCGCAGGTGGGGCAGGCGCCGCCGCTGTTGAAGGCAAGCTCCTCGGCGCCGGGCCCGAAGAAGGTCTTTCCGCAGGTCGCGCACGTGATCGGTTGCTCGGCGGCCACCGACATGGAGGGCGGGGCGTAGGTGCCGCAGTGCGGGCACGGGTGGCTGCCCACGCGGCTGAACAGCAGGCGCAGGCTGTTCAGCAGCTCGGACATGGTGCCGAAGGTGCTGCGCACGCCGGGGACGCTCGGGCGTTGGTGCAGCGCCAGGGCGGCGGGGACGTAGCGCACCTCGTCGACGTCGGCGCGCGCGGCCTGCCCCATGCGCCGACGCGTGTACGTGGACAGCGCCTCCAGATAGCGACGCGAGCCCTCTGCGTATAAAACGCCCAGGGCCAGCGAGCTTTTCCCGCTGCCCGAGACGCCGCACACGCCCACCAGCTGACCCAACGGGATGTCGACGTTCACGTTCCGCAGGTTATGGACACGCGCCCCGCGCACCTCGATATGCGAAGGGCTGGCGGGCGTGAGGGTGGTTTTGCTAGTGGGG
>USFU01000021.1 GCA_900554135.1 uncultured Collinsella sp.
GAGATGCAGGCTGCCGCCGAGGAAGCCGTTGCCAAGTGGCTTGAGGGCAAGACGGTCGTCAAGGCCATCTGCGTGCCTGGCAAGCTGGTCAACCTGGTGGTCAAGTAAGCGCTGCGCGCATAGCTGACATCAAAAAGCGAGGGACGATTCCGCAGGGAGTCGCCCCTCTTTTTGGTTACGGATACTTGCGACAACACCCAATTATCCATTTCTTGTGGAGAACCTGTGCTCACGCTGACCTGCGGGTTTGTGTTGTGGTTGCACGTTTGTGCAGGTATTGGTATAGTTTGCTTGCAAATGAAGTTGTAATTGAAAGAAGTGGGGTTTCGGCCCCGCTTCTTTTTTGTATGGATGGAGGTGCCGCAATGGTCAAGACCAAGACCGAGCAGGCGATCATCGACGCGCTCGAGGCCGTTGCTCCCCAGCACGATGTCGACATCGTAGACGTTGAGCTCGTGGGTGCCACCAAGGCTCCCTGCGTGCGTGTGCGTATCGAGGGTGCCGAGGGTCAGAGCCTGTCGCTCAATGACGTCACGGCCAACACCAAATGGGTCGGCGATGTGATTGAGGAGCTCGACCCCATTTCTTCGAGCTATACGCTCGAGGTGTCGAGCCCGGGTATGGCGCGCCCGCTGCGCCGTCCGCGTGACTTTGCCCGCTTTGTGGGCGAGAACTGCGAGCTCACCTCCACCGCCACCGAGGGTCGTCGCAAGTACGCCGGCAAGATTGCCGCCGCCACCGAGACGAACGTGACCCTCGAGCTCGAGGATGGCGAGTCCGTCACCCTCGATTTCTCCGATGTTAAAAAGTGCAAGTTGAAGCCCACCTATGACTTCAAGCCCGCGAAGGAAGGAAAGTAAGATGGCAGCATCCGACATGATGTCCGCCCTGATGGAGCTTTGCCAGGAGAAGCACATCGACCAGCTCTACCTGATCGACCGCCTGGAGCAGTCGCTCGCCAAGAGCTATGCCGAGATCCTGCATCTTGGGTGGGGCGCCAAGGTGACCATCGACCGCACCACCGGCAAGATCTACGTCTACCGTCTGGAGCCGATCGACGATTCCATGGACGAGGAGGGCAACTTCACCGAGTTCGAGGAGATCGACGTCACTCCCAAGAACACGAGCCGCATCGCCGCCCAGCACGCCAAGGCCGAGATCAACGCCATCGTGCGCAACTCCGCCCGCGAGCAGATCTACGAGGAGTTCTCCGGCCGCATCGGTGACCTCATCAGCGGTACCGTGCTGCAGTCCACTCCCGACTTCACGATCGTCAAGATTCGCGAGGGCGTCGAGGCCGAGCTTCCGCACTTCGACCAGCGCCGTTACGAGAACGAGCGCAACGAGCGTCCGATGGGCGAGCGCTACCTGCACAACCAGCACATCAAGGCCGTGATTATCGACGTTCGCGACCCCAACTCCAACCTGCAGCCGGTTCGTGGCGAGCACAGCCGTCCGCCGATTGTCATCTCCCGTACCCACCCCGAGCTCATGCGTCGTCTGTTTGAGCAGGAGGTGCCCGAGATCTATGAGGGCACCGTTCAGATCAAGTCGATCGCCCGCGAGCCCGGCCAGCGCTCCAAGGTCGCCGTCCACTCGCTCGACGATCGCCTGGATCCTGTCGGCGCCTGCGTCGGCCCCAAGGGCAGCCGTGTTCGCGCCGTCGTGGGAGAGCTCCGTGGCGAGCGCGTCGACGTCATCCTGTGGGATGCCGATCCGGCCGTTTACGTCGCAAACGCCCTGTCGCCCGCCAAGGTTACCCGCGTTCTCATCGACGAGGAGAAGGCCTACGCCGGCGTCATCGTGCCCGACGACCAGCTGTCCCTCGCCATCGGCAAGGAGGGCCAGAACGCCCGTCTCGCCGCGCGCCTGACCGGTTGGCACATCGACATCAAGTCCGAGACCCTTGCCGCCGACATCCTCAAGAACGTTCCCGTTCACGAGGAGCCCGCCGCCGACCTGATCGGCGACGAGGAGGACGAGGACGTCCGTCGCTGCGAGTTCGTTTCCGAGGACGGCATCCAGTGCCGCAACCAGGCCCGTCCCGGCTCCCGTTTCTGCGGTGTCCACGACACCGACGCCTTCGATGATGCGGAGGACCTGATCTAGCGCGCGGTCGCGCCGGGCGGGTCCCAGCGCATACCCCACGCTCGTTCAGTCTCTAGGCACCCAAGGTGCCAGAAAGGGTAGGTGAAGTCATATGGCAAAAGTCCGTGTGTCCACCCTGGCCAAAGAGTTCGGCATGACCTCCAAGGAACTGATGGGTCATCTCGCCGAAATGAAGATTCCCGCTAAGTCCGCTTCCTCCGCCCTGGAGGACGCCTATGTCGCCATGGTCCGCAAGCAGCTCGCCTCGGTGATCGAGGCCCGCGCGAAGGAAGTCGAGGCCGCCAAGCAGGCCGAGGAGCAGGCAGCCGCCGCCGAGGAGGCAGCACGCGCTGCCGAGGCCGAGCGCGAGCGCATCGCCGCCGAGAAGGCACGCGAGGAGGAGCGCCGCCAGTTCGCCGCCGCCCAGGCTGCCGAGGAGGCCGCCCGCGCTGAGGCCGAGGCCAAGAAGAAGGCCGAGCAGGAGCGTCTTGCCCGCGAGAAGGAGGAGGCTGCCCGCGAGGCCCAGCGCCGCGCCGTTCCCGCTTCCGACTCCGGTTCGCGCTTCCGTTCTCTGCTCGACCAGATCGCCGCACAGGAGACCGTGCTCAAGGAGAAGAAGGACGCCGAGGAGAAAGCCAAGGCCGAGCGCGCTGCCGAGCGCGGCAACCGTCGTGGCGGCAACAACGACCGTCGCGGTGGCCGTCGTAACGATCGCAACGCCTCCGACAACAACTCCGAGCGCAACGCCTCCGAGAACCGTCCCCACAGCCATCGCACCAACGCCAGCAACAACGTTGCTGCCGGCATGGACTTCCCCAATCCCGACAAGCAGGGCAAGGGCAAGAAGCGCAAGGGCGGTCACAACAACGAAGAGGACCACTACAGCCGCATGGCTCGCGAGGCCGAGGAGTACAGCCGCGAGAAGGTGCTCGAGGAGGCTCGTGCCGCCGTCGAGGAGGCCTCTCGCGAGTCCACTGGTCGCCGCAAAAAGCGTAAGGAGAAGCGCGAGCGCGAGGCCGCAAAGGCTCAGGAAGAGCGCAAGATAGAGGAGGCATTGGCCCAGGGCGTGAACCCCGAGGACCTCGACGCCATCAAGGTCTCCCAGGGCGTTACCGTCCAGGAGCTCGCCGAGGCGCTCGACGTTCCGGCCAACGACATCATCAAGCGCCTGTTCCTGCTGGGCACGCCGCTTACCATGACGCAGTCCATGTCTGACGACCTCGTCGAGCTCGTTGCCGACGACCTGGGCCGTCAGATCAAGATCATCACCCCCGAGGAGGAGAACACCTTCTCGTTCTACGACGATCCCGCCGACCTTAAGCCGCGCGCCCCGGTCGTCACCGTCATGGGCCACGTCGACCACGGCAAGACGAGCCTCCTCGACGCCATCCGTCACACCGGCGTCGCTGCTGGCGAGGCGGGCGGCATTACGCAGGCCATCGGCGCTTCGCAGGTCATGATTAACGACCGCAAGATCACCTTCATCGATACCCCCGGTCATGCCACCTTTACGGCCATGCGTGCCCGCGGCGCCAAGGTGACCGATATCGTCATCCTGATCGTGGCTGCCGACGACGGCGTCATGCCCCAGACCATCGAGTCGATCAACCACGCCAAGGCCGCCGGCGTTCCCATCGTCGTCGCCGTCAACAAGATCGATAAGCCGGGCGCCAACCCCGACCGCGTGCGCCAGGAGCTCACCGAGTACGGCATCATCCCCGAGGAGTGGGGCGGACAGAACATGTTCGTCAACATCTCGGCCAAGCAGAAGATCGGTATCGACGATCTGCTCGAGACCGTCCTGCTCCAGGCCGACGTGCTCGAGCTCAAGGCCAACCCCGATACGTTCGCATCGGGCAACGTCCTCGAGGCCAAGCTCGACAAGGGCCGCGGCTCGGTTGCCACCGTGCTCGTGACCCGCGGCACCCTGCGCGTGGGCGACACGCTGGTCGCCGGCCTCACCTATGGCCGCGTCCGTGCCATGCTCGACCCCAAGGGCAACGCCGTCACCGAGGCCGGTCCCTCCGATGCCGTCGAGATCCTGGGCCTGCAGTCCGTCCCCAACGCCGGCGATGAGTTCCGCGTGTTCGAGGACGAGCGCGAGGCACGTGCGCTGGCCGACGAGCGTTCGCTCAAGGCCCGTATCGAGGAGCAGAGCCGCGTGAAGCACGTGACGCTCGAGAACCTCTTCGAGACCATCGCCGACGCCGAGGTCAAGGAGCTCAACCTGATCATCAAGGCCGATGTCCAGGGTTCCATCGAGGCCCTTCAGGACTCCCTCGACAAGATGGACCAGTCCGAGGTGCGCATCAACACGATCCACTCCGCCGTTGGCGCCATTAACGAGACCGACGTCGTCCTGGCCGACGCCTCCAACGCCATCATCATCGGCTTTGGCGTCCGTCCCGACGGCAAGGCCCGCTCCGCCGCCGAGCGCGAGGGCGTCGAGATCCGTTGCTACGACGTCATCTACAAGTGCCTCGAGGACCTCGACGCTGCCCGCATCGGTATGCTCAAGCCCACCGAGGTCGAGGTCTCCACGGGTTCCGCAACCGTTCTGGACACCTTCAAGGTGCCCAAGGTCGGTATCGCCGCCGGTGTCCGCGTCGAAGAGGGCGAGATCGCCGCGACCGATTCCGTGCGCCTGGTGCGCGACGGCATCGTGGTCTTCAATGGCAAGATCGCCTCGATGCGCCACTACAAGGATGAGGCCAAGAGCCTCAAGAGCGGCTCCGAGGGTGGTATTGGCCTGGAGAACTTCCAGGACATCAAGCCTGGCGACACCATTGAGGGCTACCGCATCGACCAGGTTGCCCGTACCGAGTAGGGGGTAGCGCTATGAAGCAAACGCAGGCAACCCGCCGTCTGGGCGAGCAGCTTCGCGAGAAGCTCGGTTATATCCTGCTCTTTGAGGTTTCCGATCCGCGTCTCGACCTGGTCACCTTGACCGCGGTCGAGGTCGCGGTGGACCGCTCGTTCGCGCGCGTGTACGTGTCGTGCGACGCGAGCCGCTACGACGAGGTCATGGAGGCGCTCGCCAGCGCCAAGGGCCGCATCCGTAGCCTGTTGGCCCGCTCGCTCGATTGGCGCGTCACGCCCGAGCTCGATTTTCGCATCGATCGCTCGACCGATGAGGCCGAGCGCATCACGCGCGCGCTGGAAAACGTTCCCGCCACGCTTGCGATCGAAAAGGACGAGGACGGCTATCCAATTGCGGATGCCGCCCAGGAGGCAGCTTTAGATGAGTAATTCCGCCGACCTCGCATCGTGCGAGTCTGCAGATATTCAGCGACGCATCCTCGAGCTCATCGAGGATGCGTCCTCCATTGCGATTTCGGGACATACGTCTCCCGATGGTGATGCCCTGGGCTCCGTGCTGGGTCTGGGCCTCTCGCTTATGAAGTTTTTCCCCAACAAGGACATTGCCCTGCTGTTGGCAGACGATGACCCGGTTCCGCGCATCTACCGCTTTATGGAGGGCGCCGACCGTCTGGTGCCGGCATCTGCGTATACCGGCAATCCAGACCTGTTCATCTCGGTGGACGTTCCGGTCGTCGAGCGTCTGAGCAACTCCGCCGAGGTGCTCCGCCGCTCGTCGCATGTGGTGTGCTTCGATCATCATCCGGCGCGCGAGGAATTTGCCGAGCTGAGCCTGAGGTGCGTCGACGCCGCGGCCTGCGCTATGATCATCGACCGATTTTTGGATAATTGCGGTATTGTGGCTCGCAATGGTGTCGCGACGTGCCTGCTGTGCGGCCTGGTGACCGATACCGGTCGTTTTCAGTACCAAAACGCCGATGCCGCTGCGTTCCATGCCGCCTCGCGCCTGGTTGCGCATGGTGCCGATCCGGCGCGCGTTGCGCTCGAGGTCTACCAGAGCATGCGCGTAGAGTTCTTGCATCTCAAGTCCATCGTAATGGGCCGCATCAAGACAGTGGCGCACGGTCGCGTGGCATATAGTTATGCGTATCAGAGCGACCTCGAGGCCTGCGGCGTCACTTCGGACGAGTGCGATGGCCTGGTCGATGTGGTGCGTTCGGTAATGGGCGTTGAGGTCTGTCTGTTCCTAAAGGGCATCGAGGGCGATACCAAGGTGCGCGGCAACCTGCGCTCCAAAGGTGACCTCGATGTGTCCGAGATCGCTGCCAACTTTGGCGGTGGCGGGCATCATGCCGCCGCCGGCTTTTCCAACAACGGAACGATTCGCGAGACGCTCGCCGTGGCACTTCCCATGCTGGCCGAGCTGGTGGGGGAGGATCCCGCTTCGGTGACCGTCGAGCTCTAACATTTTGGATGGTACATGGCTCGTCGTACGCCTTCTCAATTGAATATGCTGCTCGCCGTCGATAAGCCGGTGGGCTGTACGTCCCACGACGTGGTATCGCAGTGCCGACGCGCCCTCCATGAGCGACGCGTCGGCCATGCCGGTACGCTCGACCCCATGGCCTCGGGTGTCATGGTGGTGGGCGTGGGCCAGGCGACCCGTCTGCTGGGCATGCTAACTCTCGATACCAAAAGCTATGTCGCCGACATTTCGTTTGGCGTCGAGACCAATACCGATGACGCGGAGGGCGAGGCCGTCCGCACGGTGCCCGTTGCCCCCGAGCTGCGCGATCTCGCTTACGCCCGTGAGCAGCTCGCCGCTATGCTTGGCCCGCAGATGCAGGTGCCGCCAGCGTTTTCGGCCATCTCGGTCAATGGCGTTCGCGCCTATAAGAGTGCTCGCGAGGGCAATGCGGTTGAGTTGCCCCCGCGGCCCGTCGAGGTCTATGCCGCCGACCTGATCGCCGTGGGCGGCGAGGGCGATACGTGCGTCTGGACCGTGGCGTTTTCGGTAAGCAAGGGCACCTACATTCGCGCGCTTGCTCGCGATCTGGGTCGCGCCTGCGATAGTGCTGCGCATATTTCCGCGCTGCGCCGTACGGCCTCCGGCGTGGTTTCCATTGGCGCTTGTCATGCGGTAGAGGAACTCTCTGCCGAGTCCGCTGCCGGCTTCGCTCTGGATCCCATCGCCGCTCTTGGTGCCACGCGTGTCGATTTGCCGGGTAATCTTGCAGACGACCTGCTTTGTGGTCGCCGCATTCCCGTTGAACGCGCGCTTGCGGACTTCAATACGTCGAAGGCACCGTTCGCGCTCGTGCTCGATGGGGGATTGAAGGCGCTTGCCCGAATCGAAGGCGGCCGCTTTGTGGTGGAGCACGTTTTTCCGCAGGCGATCGGCGGTGTTCGATGATGCTGGCGCCCCACGAGCTCGCACGTATCTTTTTCGCGGGCGAGTTGGATGAGGCCCGTATCGTTGCTGCCGATGCATTTGATGGGTGCGAGTTCTTGGGTGCCGCGTCGATCGCCATTGGCGTGTTTGATGGCGTGCATCGTGGGCACCGAGAGTTGATCGACGCGGTTGTTCGCGATGCGCGTGATCACGGTAGCAAAGCGGTCGTGGTCACCTTCGATCCCGATCCGGATGTCGTGGTGAGTCCGTCGCCCGCTCAAAAATTGATGACGACGGCCGACCGCCTGCATGCCCTGGCTCAAACCGGGGTCGATGCGGTGGTGGCCGTTCCCTTTACGCCCGCCGTGGCGGCACTCGACCATGTCGGGTTTCTGGCGCTGTTGTCGCGCGTTGTCGATATTCGCTCCATTCGTGTAGGCAGCGACTTTAGGCTCGGCCGCGGCGGCGCTTCGGGCGTTGCCGAGATGCGTGCCTGGGGCACCGGGCGTGGGGTTGACGTTTACGGTCACGACCTGCTCTGCGTTAACGGGCAGTCCATCTGCGCCACGCGTATCCGCCATGAGCTGGGTCAGGGTCATGTGGAGCTGGCTGCCGAGCTTCTCGGCCGTCCCTATATGCTGCGCGGCGTTGTGGCGGCTGGCCGTCACGAGGGCTCCGACATGGGCTTTCCCACGGCAAACATCCAGGTGCCCGACGGCATCCAAGTGCCTGCCGATGGCGTCTATGAGGGCCTGGTGCTGGTCGACGATACCGTATGGCCTGCTGCCGTTAACGTCGGCCTGCCGCCGACCTATGCCGATGATGCCGCCTCGGCGCATCTCGAGGCCAACTTGATTGGCTATGCGGGCGACTTGTATGGCGCCTCCGTGTCGTTGGCGTTTACGCGCTGGCTGCGTCCGTCTCGCGTGTTCGATTCCCTGGACGAGCTTATCGCGACCGTCGAGGGTAATATCGACGATATCCGTCATAACTTGGGTGAGCAGGGGGTGAGTATCCGTGATTAGCGATGAGGAAAAGGATCAGGTACGCGCGGCGTCTGACTTGGTTGCCATCGTGCAGGAAACGGTTGAGCTCAAGCCCCGCGGCCATGAGTTTTGGGGCTGCTGCCCGTTTCATGGCGAAAAGACCCCATCGTTTCACATTATCCCTGCTACGCAGGTGTGGCATTGCTTTGGCTGCGGCGAGGGCGGCGACGTCTTCACCTATATCATGAAGCGCGAGAACCTGAGTTTTCCCGAGTCGATCCGCTATTTGGCTGATCGTGCGGGCATTGAACTGCACGATACCGGTGCGCAGCGCGATCGCGGCACCAAGCGCGCCCGCATCTATGACCTGTGCGCCGAGACGGCTCAGTTCTACCACACCATGCTTATGCGCGGTAAGGACAGCCGTCCGCGCGAGTACTTTGCCAGCCGCGGTATGGGTGGCGATGTCTGTCGCCGCTACTGCCTGGGTTTTGCGCCAGGTCGCAACGCGCTGGTTTCGCACCTGTCTCAGGCGGGCTTTACCCCGCAGGAGATGATCGACGCCAACGTGGCCGTGAGCCGCGGGCGCGGACAGCTTGCCGACCGGTTTTACGACCGCGTGATGTTTCCCATCTTTGATGAGCAGGGTCACAATATCGCCTTTGGCGGGCGCATCATGGGCGATGGCCAGCCCAAGTACCTCAACACCGCCGAGACGAGCGTGTTTCATAAAAAGCGAAACCTCTACGGCTTTAACTGGGCCAAGGAGTTTATCGTTGCTCAGGATACTGCCATCGTGGTGGAGGGCTATACCGATTGCATCGCCTGCTGGGAGGCGGGGATCAAAAATGTCGTCGCCACGCTGGGCACGGCGCTGACGGAACATCACGTTAAGACGCTCACCCGTTTTGCCAAGCGCATTGTATATATGTTCGATGGCGACGCCGCCGGTCAAAAGGCCGCTCGCCGCGCGATTCAGTTTATCGAGCAGGATTCGATGGACCTGCGCTGTGTGGTGCTGCCCGACGGCAACGACCCCATGGAGTTCATCACGGCGCATGGCGGCGAGGCACTGCAGGCGCGCATTGACGCGGCCGAGCCCCTCATGGATTTTGTGTACCGCTCGCTACAGGAGTCGAGCGACATTACCACGCCGGGCGGTCGCGCCAAGGCGCTCGAGGATGCGCTGACGCTCATCTATCCGCTGCGCGACAGCTATATGATCGACACGTACTTTATCCAGATTGCCGACCTGTTGGGTTTGGACCTGGAGACCGTGCGTGCGAGTTCGGGCCGTGTGTTTCGCGATGTCGCCAAGCGCGAGGAAGCGGAGCGCCGCCGTGAGCAGAGCTACGAGCGTCAACGCGCGCAAGCTGAGCGCGCGGGCGGTTCGCAGGGACGAGGCTCGGGCGGCGGTGCGGCTGGTGCGCGCAGTGCCGGTCGCGGTGCCTGGGCTGCGGGTGCGACGCCGCCGGTGTCCGCACCGGTCGAGGAGGACCCGTACGACTACGTTCCGCTTGATGCCTATGGGGCCGCGCCGGTTGAGGTCGACGAGGATCTGCCGCCAATCGATGTGCCGGCGGGGATGGAAAGCGCTGCGTCCGTTGCTGATAGTTCAAGCGCGGCGGCAGCTCCGTCGATGCCGATTGTTTTGACCGATCTGGAGCGGAAATCCCTGGCGGGGGAGCGCGAGCTGCTGACGATGCTCACGAGCTACCCCGATCTGTTCCGCACGTATGCCGATCGCATTTGTTCTATCGAGTGGGTCGACCCGCGTCACGAGTCCATTGCGTGGGCCGTGCTGGCAACGCCGCCGGGAACCGATCCTGCGGCATGCATGGATGCGGCGCGGGCGGTGTGTCCCGAGGCGGCGTCGCTTGTCAGCGCCGGGCGCATCTCGGCGACGAGCAAGCACCCGACCGAGACGAACATCGTCTTTATGCTCGATACGCTCGAGCTCTACACCATCAAACGTCGCATGCGAGCCGTGCAGGCCAAGTTGCGTCAGGACCGTTCACTCGACGATGAGGCTCGCCGCGTGCTGACGATGCAGGCGGTGCAAGATTCACAGCGCCAGCGCGAGCTCCAAAAGTCGATCGGTGGCGTGGCCGACCCGTTCCGTTTGATCGGTTTGGAGACCGCAGGTGCCGATCAGGCCTAGATGTTGTGGTCAACCAGCGTATTCTCGCCTATATCCTGTCTTTATTTTGGGTATAGAGGTCTACGTGTGTGCTAAAGTATTGAGTCCTGTGGACTACGAAGGGAGAATCTGTGCCAAAAAAGACTGAGAGCACGGGTACTGGGCTGGAATCCTACGTTGCAAAGCTCATGGGCAATGGCTCAAACAGGACTTCGGTAACCGAGGACGAGATTCAGGTCGCCCTGAAGGATATCGATGTTACTGATGAGCAGCTCAACGCGGTGTATTCCGCGCTGCGCAACAGCGGCATCCAGATTATCTCCGCGAGCGGAAACGACGACGCCCCGATGGACGTCGACGATGACGATAACGATACCGACGATTTCGACGATGACGAGCACGATTCCGGCTCGCTTGACGATCACGAGCTTAAGATGGCCCGCCAGGCCGATGCCGAGATGGGCTCTTCCAAGAGCAAGAAGAAGCGCACCGTGCGCACGTCCCGTTCGCGTTCGCGCGTGCGCGGCATCGATGCCTCCACGGTGATGCTGACCGGCGACCCGGTTCGTATGTACCTCAAGGAGATCGGTAAGGTCGACCTGCTGACCGCATCTGAAGAGGTCGATCTGGCCATGAAGATTGAGGCCGGTCTCGAGGCTACCGAGAAGCTCGAGGCTGCCGATGCAGGCGAGATTGAACTCACACGCTCCGAGATGCGTCGACTTACGCGTATTGAGAATGTTGGTCTTGAGGCCAAGCAGGCGCTCATCAGCGCAAACCTGCGTCTGGTCGTCTCCATCGCCAAGCGCTATGTCGGCCGTGGCATGCTGTTCCTGGATCTGATTCAGGAGGGCAACCTCGGTCTGATCCGCGCCGTCGAGAAGTTCGACTACCAGAAGGGCTTTAAGTTCTCCACGTACGCCACGTGGTGGATCCGTCAGGCCATTACGCGCGCTATTGCCGACCAGGCCCGTACCATCCGTATTCCCGTGCACATGGTCGAGACCATCAACAAGCTCGTCCGCGTGCAACGCCAGCTCCTCCAGGATCTGGGTCGCGACCCGACCCCTGAGGAGATCGGTGCTGAGATGGACATGAGCGCCGACCGCGTCCGCGAGATCCAGAAGATTTCGCAGGAGCCCGTGTCGCTCGAGACCCCGATCGGTGAGGAAGAGGATTCCCAGCTGGGCGACTTCATCGAGGACTCCCAGGCTATCGTTCCGCCCGATGCCGCCAGCTTCTCCATGCTGCAGGAGCAGCTCACCCAGGTGCTCGATTCGCTTGCCGATCGCGAGCGCAAGGTTATCGAGCTGCGCTTTGGTCTCGTTGACGGACATCCCCGCACGCTCGAGGAGGTCGGTCGCGAGTTTGGCGTCACGCGCGAGCGTATCCGCCAGATCGAGTCCAAGACCCTGGCCAAGCTCCGCCACCCGAGCCGCTCGAGCAAGTTGAAGGACTACATCGAAAGCTAGTCAAGCAAGAAGCGCCCTCAAGCACATCCGCTTGGGGCGCTTTCATGTAGTCATTGGGTAGTCATTGGGGACATCCCCAACGACTAGGTCGGAAAATTTCTTAAAAAAGTTCTTGCCCTTCGTCCAATCGTCCGTATAATAAACTTCGTTGCTTGAGAGCATGCGCCTATTCCTCGGTAGCTCAATGGTAGAGCACGCGGCTGTTAACCGCGCTGTTGTAGGTTCGAGTCCTACCCGGGGAGCCAGAATTTCTCAGCCCATTTCGCTGGGCTTTTAAATTCCTCGGTAGCTCAATGGTAGAGCACGCGGCTGTTAACCGCGCTGTTGTAGGTTCGAGTCCTACCCGGGGAGCCAGGTTTTAAAACCCGTCGCTTATGCGGCGGGTTTTTTCATGTCGCGATCGCCGGTGGCGAACGTTACCGTATCAACATTTCGTGTCGAGGATGTAATCGCGAACCCCGCCGCCTTAACATGGCGCTGTCGTTGTAAACTATTGGAATGATTGCTCCCACGACATGGTGCCGCGAGCACCAGATAAGGAGATTCTTGTGTCTGAGACCATTAACGGCAGCCTGAGCGTCTCGAACGACGTTATTGCCGATATTGCCGGTTATGCCGCGATGACGTGCTACGGCGTCGTCGGTATGGCCGAACAGCTGCAGGGCGCCGAGAGCGTGCGCCTGCTTGCCGGCCAGCGCCTCCGCAAGGGCGTGCTTGTTTCCGCCGACGAGAACGGCCTCACGGTCGACCTTCACGTCGTGCTCGAGAACGGCGTCAACATGAAGTCCGTCTGCCACAATCTTTCGAGCTCCGTCGCCTTCACCCTGCAGGAGATCGCCCAAATCGATCCCGCCAGCCTTAAGATCGGCATTCACATCGACGCGCTCAAGAGCCGTCTGAACTAGCATCCGAATACGGAGATTTCACCACTCATGATTGCAAAGACCATTCGCACCTGTTTTCCGATCGCTGCGGCTGCCGTTTCCGAAAAGGCCGAGGAGATCAACAAGCTCAACGTCTTCCCCGTACCCGACGGTGACACCGGCACCAACATGTCGCTCACGCTCGCCTCGGTGACCAAGGAGCTTTCCGCCCTTCCCGACGATGCCGACATGGAGGCCATTGCTGGCGCCATTACCCACGGCTCCCTGATGGGTGCTCGCGGCAACTCCGGCGTCATCACCTCGCAGATCTTGCGCGGCGTGGCCGAGGGCCTTGTCTCTGCCGATGAGCCCATTACGTCCGCCAATATCGCCTTCGCCTTCCGTCGTGCCGTCAAGGTTGCCTTCCAGGCTGTTCGTAAGCCCATCGAGGGCACGATCCTCACGGTCCTGCGTGATGTTTCGACCAAGGCAGACGAGTGCGAGAAGAAGAAGTTCTCTGCCGAGGATGCGCTCGACGCCATCGTCGTCGAGGCATACCAGTCCGTCGCCCGCACGCCCGACCTGCTGCCCGTCCTCAAGGAGAACGGCGTGGTCGACTCCGGTGCCTTTGGCTTTGCCATCTTCTTGGAGAACTTTGTTGCCGCCGCCCTTGGCCGCAGCACCGTGGTCGAGGATTTCTCCGCCACGTTTGATTCCGCTGGCTCTGCTCGCGATGCCGCTCTTGGCCGTGTTGAGATCGAGGCTAACGACGACTGGGAGGGCTCGGAGTTCCGCTACTGCAACGAGTTCCTCTTTAAGGCCGACGCCCCGTTTGACGAGGACGAGTGTCTGAAGTTCCTGGGTTCCATGGGCGACTGCGAACTGCTCGTTGGTGCCTATCCCGACTACAAGATCCACGTGCACTCCAACACCCCCAACCTGGTGCTCGAGCACATGCTGCAGCTCGGTCAGATCTATGAGGTCTTTATCCACAACATGGAGATGGAGGCCCACGACCGTACCGCTAAGATCCACGAGGACCAGGAGAAGGCCGCCGAGCCCGCGAAGGCCCTGGGCTTTGTCGCCGTTGCCGCCGGTTCCGGCGAGGCCGACATCCTCAAGTCCCTTGGCGTCGATGTGATCGTGTCGGGTGGCCAGACCATGAACCCCTCGACCGCCGACCTGCTGGGCGCCGTCGACCAGGTCAACGCGACCTCGGTCATCATCCTGCCCAACAACGGCAACATCCGCATGGCTGCCGAGGCCGCTGCCTCCGCCTGCACCGACAAGAAGGTTGCCGTCGTTCCCACCAAGACCGTCCCGCAGGCCTTCTCCGCACTGTTCGCGGTCCTGCCCGATTCCGAGCTCGAGGATGCCGTTGCCGCTATGGTCGACGCCATCAGCGAGGTTCGCGATGGTGAGGTCACCCGTGCCGTGCGCGACTCCAGCGCCTCCGACGGCTCGCCGATTCACTCCGGCGACGTCATGGGCATCATCGCCGGTTCCATCGATGTGGTCGGCTCCGATGTGAAGCAGGTCACGCTCGACTGCATCAACCGCATGCAGGAGGAAGAGGAGGGCGACGCGCTGACGATCCTGGCCGGCGAGGAACTTTCCGACGAGGCCTTCCAGGAGATCGTCGACGCCATCGAGGAGGCTCAGCCCGATCTGGAGATTGATGCTCACCGTGGCGAGCAGCCGCTCTATCCTGTGATCTTCTCGATCGAGTAGGCTCTGCCTATGTCCGAGCTGTGCTCTGTGCCGCGCGTCTCGGAGCGCTTTGCCCAGAGCAATGCGCTCGATGAGGATATCGCGCGACTCAAATATGTTTCTGGTAAACGTGAGGAGGCCCTTCGCCGTCTGGGAATTCGGACGGTGGGGGACCTCCTTCTCCATATTCCTCATCGCTATCTGGACTTCACTCGCTCGTGGTCCATCGAGATGGCGCCCATTGGCGCCGTGTGCACCATCATCGCTACGGTCGACCGGATTGTCCAAAAGCAGCCCCGTCCGCGCATGCAGGTGACTGAGGTCTCGCTTGTGGACGAGACGGGCGTGCTCCAGGTTGCCTTTTTCCGTCAGCCTTGGATTGCCCAGCAGCTCCAACGGGGCGACCGCCTGGCGGTGATGGGTAAGGTCGAGTTTGCCTACGGCTTTAAGCAGATGGCCTCTCCGCACTTCGAGAAGCTCGAGGACGGACGCGCTGCCGGCACCATCCTGCCGGTCCACTACGTAAGTGACGGCGTGAGTCAGGCATGGATGCGCCGTATCGTGAGCGGTGCGCTCGAAGTGGTCGCCAATCCGTTCGATCCCATTCCCGCGCCGCTGCGCGCAAAGCGGAAGCTCATGAGCAATGCCCGCGCGCTGCGCGCGATCCACTTTCCCTCGAGCATGGCCGAGCGCGACATCGCCCGCCGGCGTCTTGCCTACGAGGAGTGCCTCTATCTGCAGTTAGCGCTGCGCCTGCGCAACGATGGAGGCCTGGTCGATGTGGTGCCCTATGCCCACACCGCGGACGAGCACCTGGCCGCGCTCAAGCAAACCCTGCCGTTTTCGCTGAGCGATGAGCAGGAGGCTGCATTTCAAGACATCCTGCATGACATGTGCGATGGCGGTCGCGTGATGAACCGTCTGCTGCTGGGCGACGTCGGTACCGGTAAGACCGCCGTTGCCGCCTGCGCACTGGCGGTTGCGGCCGATAGCGGCACTCAGGCCTGCGTTATGGCGCCCACGGGCGTGCTGGCGCGTCAATATGCCGATAAGACCGGCCCCTTACTCTCTCAGGCTGGCATGACCTGGGCGCTCCTGACGGGCGCCACGCCGTCGGCCGAGCGTGAACAGATTCATGCTCGGCTCCAGTCTGGCGAGCTCGACGTGCTCTTTGGTACCCATGCGGTGCTTTCGGAGAACGTCACATTCAAGCATTTGTCGCTTGTGGTGATCGACGAGCAGCACCGCTTTGGCGTGGGCCAGCGTAACGCCCTGCGCGCAAAAGGCCCGGGTGCCGACTTGCTGGTCATGACTGCCACGCCGATCCCGCGCACGCTGGCGCTTTCGGTGTACGGCGACCTGGATACGAGCATCATCCGCCATCGTCCCGTTCCGGGTGCCGGCGTGACGACGCGCGTCCTTACCGAGTCGAGTCGCGACCTGGCCTATGGTGCCATTCGCGAGGCGCACGAAAAGGGGCAGCAAGCCTACGTGATCTGTCCGCTCGTTGAGCCGAGTGATTCGGCCGATGAGCTTGAGGACGTACCCGGCATCGCCCGCGACGACGAGGGCCGCGTGACCGTGCCCGTGCCGTTGCATGACACGGCGACCGAGCTCGATCGCCTTCGTCTGGCATTACCGGGTCTTACCATCGAGCGTCTTCATGGCCGCATGCCGGCGGGGGAGAAGGACCGGGTCATCGATGCCTTCAAGCGTGGCGAGATCGATGTACTCGTCTCGACCACGGTGGTCGAGGTGGGCGTTGACGTGCCCAACGCCACCGTCATGGTCATCGAGAACGGCGAGCGCTTTGGTTTGGCGGCCTTGCACCAGCTGCGCGGGCGCGTAGGCCGCGGCAGCGTGTCGGGCACGTGCCTGGTCATGACGCACTCCAAGGGCAACGGCGGCGCGTCGGTGGCGCAAGACCGCCTCCAGTCGCTCGAGAAGACCTCGGACGGCTTTACGCTCGCCCAGATGGACCTGCGTCTGCGCCACGA
>USFU01000022.1 GCA_900554135.1 uncultured Collinsella sp.
GGCTTGTAGAGATTGAAGCTGCCCTTAAAGCTCACCTGCATGCCGTCGCGCAGATCGAAGGTGCGCTTAAGGTAGGCGCCCTTCCAGATGATGCAGTCGACGGCCGCCGAGTCGTCCTTGATTTGGAAGTAGCAGTGGCCGCTTCGGGCATTGGGACCACGAAAACCCGTGACCTCACCCAAAACGCTCAGCTGCGGAATGGCATCGAGCGCGCCGGCGGCGATTTCCACCGCTTGGCTCACGCTGAGCTCTTTGCGCTCCTGATCGTCCGAACCGTCGAACTCGGCGGAAACGGCATTGCCGGTTAGGTTCCAGCCTGCCACGCAGCCTCCTTTCGTTATCGCGCACAGAGGCTCCGGCCCCGTGCAAATTTAAGTCCAACACATAGTACAGCGCCGCGGGGACACGAATCCCCACGGCGCCTGCCTGTCCCATTTGTTATCGGTTGGAGCTTCTGTTGTAGCGAGCCATAAGGTAGAGCAGCTGAATGATCGAAGTGAGTGCTGCGGCCACATAGGTAAGCGCGGCTGCCGTCAGCACCTTCTTGGCGCCGTTGACCTGCTTGGAACTCATACCCGACCGCTCGATGTACGCCACGGCGCGTCGGCTGGCGTCAATCTCGACAGGCAACGTAACGAGTTGGAACAGCACACTAAACGAGAAGAAGATCAATGCGAGGGTCGTGAGCCCGGCGATGTTCATAAACAGGCCCATGAGCAGCACGATCGTCCAGGTGTTCTGGGTAAAGTTGACGACGGGGACCAAAGCGGTGCGTACCTTCATCATGGCGTAGCCGCTTTGACGCTGGGCGGCATGGCCCGCCTCGTGGCAGGCGACGGCAACGCTTGCGACCGACCCGCCCGAACGGTTGGCATCCGACAGATACAGGTTGTTATCCTGCGGGTTGTAGTGGTCGGTGAGCTCGCCAGCGACGCCCTTGATGCCCACGGCGCTACAACCGTTGGCATCGAGCATGCGGCGAGCGACCGTGGCACCCGTGTCGCCGTCCGAGCGAACCTTGGACCAGGTCTTGTACGTCGAGTTGATATAGCTCTGCGCAGCAAGGCCAAGCACCGTACAAACAAGAACAACCAGCAGGTACAGCGGGTCGATGCCAAAGCCGTATCCATAGTAATAAGGCATGCGAATTCCTCCGAATCGAGTTACACGTTGGAGGCATTCTACCCATTCGACTGACCAGCAAATCAACATCGATGTTTTGGCAATGTCAGCGAAAACGGCCGAGAGCGAGCAAGGTGACGTGAAAGAAAAGCGACGCGTACTTTGGTACGCGAGCGACGATTGAACGTCAGATTGCCGCTCTCGGCCGTTTGCAGCGTCGAGCTGTTACGCGGTTTGGTAAAACCGCGTAACTATATACCTACAGGAGCTCGATTTTGCCGTCCTTCACCGTCAACCCCATGTTGCCCGAGAGCAGATCGTCCAGACGCGAACCCACAAGCTCAAAGCGCCAGCCTTCGCGCAGGGGACTTTGCTCAGGATGCTCAATGTAGTCGGCCAGGTCATCGCGCGAGGCAATGACCGAGGCCGCCACGCCCGAGCGCTCGGCAACCAGGCGAATAAGCGCATACATAAGGTCGGTCACGCTCTCCAGCTCCGGCGAAATCTGGCGATGTCCGCGCACCATAAGCGGCAGACGATCGTGCGGGCAGCTCGCGCCGCGCTTGATGGCCATCAGCGCGCCGTCCACGTCGCGCTCCCCCAGTTGGTCGGTACCGCGGATGCTGCGGAACTCCTCAACACGCACAGGATTGCGCTTAACCAGGGCCAGCAGCGTATCGTCGGACATAACCCACTTGCGCGGGATGTTGCGCCGCTCGGCGCGGTCTTCACGCCAGGCGGCAAGCTCGCGCGCAATGCCCAGCTGATGACGACTGCACGAGTTGATGCGCTTGACCTTGCGGAATGCCTCATGGCGATCGGCACGGTAGTGCGACTCGTCGGCCAGAGGGCGCAACTCATCGAGCACCCAGTCCACGCGGCCCAGCTCGCGCAGGCGGCTCATCATCTCGGTATAGGCGACGATCAAGTACTTGACGTCATCGATCGCGTATTCGATCTGCTTATCGCTCAGCGGGCGGCGCGACCAATCGGTCAGCGACTCAGTCTTAGGCAGCGATACGCCGCAGAACGTCTGGACGAGCGCGCCATACGAAATCTGCTGGCGCTCGCCCAAAAAGGCGGCGGCAACCTGCGTGTCAAAAATCGGTCGCGGCAGCGCGCCCACGGTATGGAGCATAACTTCCATGTCCTGCGAGCAGGCATGGAATACCTTGGTCACGCCCTCGTCAGCCATAAGCTCGGCCAGCGGCGACAGGTCGTCGATCACCAACGGATCGACCGCGACACTCTCGGCGGGGGTGGCAATCTGGACCAGGCACAGGCGCGGATGAAACGTGCGCTCGCGCAAAAACTCGGTATCGACGGCGATCGCGTCGAACTCGCGGGCGCGCTGGCAAAAGTCGACCAGAGCCTGATGTGTGGAAATGTACATATCAACCCATCGAATAAGGTTAGGCCCGAAAAACACGGGTAGGATATCGGCATTGCTCTACAACTATACTCGGTTAGTCACAGAACGGGAACGTAAGTATGCGCTGCCTTATCATCCACAACCCGGCATCGGGTCCCAGCTCCGATGAAATCTACGCATTCACGCACGCCCTTGCACAGGGCGGCGACGAGGTCGTGATGCGCTTTATCGGCGATGGCATGGAGCCCGAGGACGCGGTAGCGGACGTTCGCGAGTTCGATCGCGTGGTCGTTTCGGGCGGCGACGGCACCGTCTCCAACGTGCTCGACCAGATGCGCGGGTGCGGTGTCCCCACGCTTGTCTTCCCCTCCGGCACGGCCTGCCTGTTCTTTAACAACATCGGCAATGCCCCCGAGGCGGCGGCACTCGCCAAGGCTTGCCGCGACGGCCGCACGGTCAAAGTGGACATGGGTGAGCTCTTTTGGCTCGACGAGAACGGCAACGAGAAGCGCCACGGCTTCATAATCATCGCCGGCTCGGGCTTCGACGCCGAGATCATGATGAAGGCCGCTCCTACCAAAA
This sequence comes from uncultured Collinsella sp., assembly GCA_900554135.1. The sequence continues at coordinate 3,077 of USFU01000022.1, forward strand.
ACGACATTGGCGAGATCGCCTACTTCCTCTCCGCGCTCGCCACGCCCAACCCCACGGTGGCGCACTTTACCATTGAGCACGACGGCATTGTCGAGGAGCTCGACGGCATCTGCTGCATGGCAGGCAATACCTCGGTCATCCAAAACGACATCAACCTGTTCCCCAACTGCCGCATGGACGACGGCATGGTCGACATCGTCGTTATTGAGCCCGTGCGCACGATGCAGCTGCTCCCCACGGTAATTACCGCCGCGCTCGACCCCGCTGGCAAAGTGCTCGGCCGTCCGCAGTTTAAGATCATCCAGACCAAGGAAGCCAAGATCACCTGCACGCCATCGCTGGGTATGCAGTTCGATGGAGAGATCATCTCCAGCAACTCCGGCGTCTTTGGCGCTCGCGCGCTGCCGCAATGTCTCGACCTCATCGTCGACGATTTTTCACCGCTCGGAAAATAGGAGGACCCCATGAACGACAATCCCCTGATTGGCTTTATCGTCATCGTCTTGGCCATGCTCGTTGGTTACGCCATCAATGTGATCCACCGCCGAAAGAAGTAAATCCACATTGGTATGATATTCATCCAGTTATCGACTCTCCCGTTGTTTATGCAAATCCTAAACAGCGGGAGAGTTTTCTTTTTGAGCATTGTCTGGCGCTTTATTCAGCTACAGTAAATGCAGGGTGCCTTTATTTAACTAAAGCAATAAAATGAGTATTATTATCCGCTCATCGTATATTTCTTCACGCTCATCGAGTAAAAGCTGTTGTCGAATGAATACTCTTTACACTTCCTTTAGGCTAGTAGATGTATTTATTAGCTGAAACTCCGTACGGTTTCGCGGGGTTTCAACAGTTGGGAGGGATCATGAGGTTTACTCATCCTGTCAACACGCTCAAGAAGCTCGGCTGCGGCCTTGCATTTGGAGCAGCGGCCATTATGGCCATGCCGACTTCGGCGCTCGCTTGCACCCAGATCTACATGGGCAGCCAGCTCACGGCAGACGGCAACACGTACTACGGCCGTTCCGAGGACTTCGGCCCGCGCTACATCAAGCACTTTGGCATCGAGCCCGCACACAAGGACGGCAGCAAGTACACCTCGCTCGAGTCCGGCTTTGAATACAAGTCCAAGGGCGCAACCTACCGCTACACCTTCGTTCGCGACAACCCCTCTCAGTGGGAAGATCGTTACGATGCATATTCCGAGGCTGGCATCAACGAAAAGGGCGTTTCCTGCTCTGCCACGCTGAGCACCTCCTATAACGAGAAGGCAGAGGAAGCCGACCCCGTCACCGAGAAGACCGGCATCGGCGAGTACAACTACGCCAGCGTCATTCTGGGCGAGAGTGCCACGGCCCGCGAGGGTGTCGAGCTCCTCGGCAGCTTGATTGACGAGCAGGGCGTCTGCTCCAACGACCAGATCATCATTGCCGACAACAACGAGACCTGGCTGTTTGCCGCACTCTCTGGCCATCAGTGGATTGCCATGAGACTCACCGACGACATCGCCTCGCTCAACCCCAACATCGGCAACCTCACCTATGACGTCGACCTCGACGGCACCGAGAACTGCCTCCACTCCGAGGGCATCGAGTCCATGCCTAAGGAGAAGGGCTTTGCCGAGTACACCGACGGCAAGTTCGACGTCGCCAAGACCTACGGCGAGGAGATTAGCGAGGCCGGCATGCACCAGTGGTCGCGCTATGTCCAGGGCCGCGATTACTTCATGGCTCCGCTTGCCGAGGGCACTGACTACGAGATCGTCAAGGACGAGCGCGAAGACGCTCGCGCCACGACCGGCGCCCTGGTCCACGAGATGCAGCCGCTGTTCTTTACGCCCGGCAAGTCCGACTGGAACACCTTTGAGATGATTCGTTCCTTCGCCGCTCGCGGCGAGAATGTCGCCGGCCTCAACGCCAACACCGACGGCGCCTATGCCATCGGCTCCAACCGCAACACCGAGATCCACACCTTCCAGATCCGTCACGGCATGGACCCCGAAATCGCGACCATCCAGTGGGAGATGCTCTCCAACGCCGAGTTCTCCGTCGCTATCCCCCTCTATTCCGCACTGCTCACCGAGGTCAGCCCCTACTTCAGCGATCAGGATGTCTCCTTCGATCACTGTGAAGAGGAAGACGTCGTGAACAACGAGGAGCCCAAGAACTCCATCAACTACGTCCTCATGGACATCAACACGCTCGCCTATGAGAACCGCGACAGCTGCGCCACCGGCGTCCGCGCCTATCTCGACGCCCTGCAGAAGGAGCTCATCGAGCAGAACCTAACCGTCGACGAGGCCATGCAGGCCGCCGAGGACACCGAGGCCCGCACCGCCCTGGCCAACAAGGCCGGCAAGGCAGCGACCAAGAACACCTACGTCAAGTGCAAGGCCATGCTCGAGGAGATGCGCGACTACCTCAAGGAGGGCGATTTCTCCGAGGAGTTCGTCCCGAGTGACTACGATGCCGACAACGACTGCCTGGTCGAGTCCATCACCTACGCCGACGAGGCCCTCTCCGATAAGGACGTTGCCGAGCCCGAGGCTGAGGAAGAGGCGACCGAGGAGAAGTCCGAGGACAACAACATGGCCGCCATGGCCGTTGGCGCCGTCGTCATCATCGGTGTCTGCGGCTTCGTGCTTTATCGTCGCAAGAAGGCCTAAGGCCCTTGCGTTGCAAGAAACGGGCGGGTCGCATGAGTCATCCCGACCGCTCGGCCTGCCCTTTTGACCGGTAGGAAACGCCGCCGAAATCTTTTCAAAAAAGATTTCCCCGCACACACTTCGCTGTGCTATAGTGCAGCGCAACAGCAACTAGGTGCGACCGCGCCACGGCATCACGAAAGGAGCCACCAAGATGATGAACACGATGAAGTCCCTCAACAACTGGTGGTGGCGTGATGCGAATACGATCGGTCGATAGTGAGTCCCTCACGCCTATTTTTGCGCTCTAGGTGATTGGAAGGCCTCCGGTTTCGACCGGGGGCCTTTTTCTATCTCGAGCCCGATCGCATTCGCATCACGCGCCTCCGTTTTTCTCTTACACTCCCCTTTTTGAAAGGACTTTCACCATGTCTCAGAACACCACCGTCGCCGCCCAGCCCCGCACCGTCCAGACCGCCGACCGCGGTAAACTCGATATCCGCGCTCTTGTCCTGCTCGCCATCCTGCTTGCCGCCGGCTTCATCCTCAACTTCACCGTCGGCAAGGCAATCTCGGGCATCTCGGGCGGTATGATCAGCCCCGAGTTCATCATCTCGGCCTTCTGCCTCACCATCCTGGTCGTTCGTCCCAACATTGGCCAAGCGCTCGTCATTGGCCTCATCTCAGCGGCCGTGATCCAGATCACCACCACCTCGCCGTTTGTCGATTTTGCCGCCGAGGGCATCGCCGCTATGCTCATGGCCGTCATTGTCAACGCCGCCGCCAAGGACGGCCAGGTTAAGCCTGGCATCGCCATCGTCGCAACATTCGTGACCACCTTTGTCTCCGGCGTTATCTTCATGGTCATCAAGATGGCCATGCTCGGCGTGGTGGGCGAGCTCGCCGCAGCCATGCTGCCCGTCGTCGCCATGACCGCCGTGTTTAACGCCATTCTGGTCGGCGCCCTCTACATGCCCATCCAGAAGGCCCTTAGGCTCAACTAACCCGCTCGGCTTTACGAGCCACCCCATCTTGGCGTTCATTCGTCGCTCGCGTACCCAAGTACGCTTCGCTCCTCTTTCGCGCCAACCTGGGGCCCCTCGTAAAGCCGTCTCCGTGCTTCACCACCAAAGACTGTCCCAAACAACGAGCATTTGGGGACGTTCTTAAACGACTAGTCATGCAAGAACGTCCCCAATGACTATGAAAGGTATCCATGGAAACGATCATCAACGTCGACGATGTCTCGTTCTCCTATGGCACGCAAACCGAGCAGGCGCTCAGCCACGTTTCGCTCAGCGTGAACAAGGGAGATTTCATCGGCATCATCGGGCCCTCGGGCGCCGGTAAGTCCACACTTGCCGCCTGTCTGTCGGGCGCTGTGCCTCACCACTACACCGGCGCCTTTTATGGCTCCGTGTTAGTTGACGGCCACGACACCTGTGAAGTTTCGCTCACCGATGTGTCGCAGATCGTCGGCAGCGTGTTGCAGGACATCGACACGCAAATGGTCGCCTCGGTCGTCGAGGACGAGATGCTATTTGGCCTGGAGAACTTTGGCGTTCCCCACGACCAAATCGAGCAACGTGTGAGCGAAACGCTCGAAACCGTCGGCATCAGCGACCTGCGCGACCGCGAGATCGCCACCCTCTCAGGCGGCCAAAAGCAAAAGGTTGCCATCGCCGCCATCCTCGCCATGCGTCCGCGCGTGCTCGTGCTCGACGAACCCACCGCGGCGCTCGACCCCGCCAGCTCCACGCTGGTCTTCGAGACCCTGCGTGAGGCCAACCGTGCACTCGGCATTACCATCGTCGTCGTTGAGCAAAAAGTCGCCCTGCTTTCGGAGTATTGCAACCGCGTGCTCGTGCTCAATCATGGCGAAATCGCGCTACAGGGCGAGCCGCACGAGGTCTTCGCGCACGCCGATGAGCTCCGCGCCATCGGCGTTGATTGCCCGCGTGTCACGCGCATTTTCAACAGCCTCGAGGCCGACGGCCTGGCCAGCGGCACTCCCTGTTTGGATGTTGATGAGGCCGAGCGCCTGATTATGGGCATCGTCGACCCCGCACACGCAAGCAGCGACATTCAGGCACCCGCGGGCTCACCACACGCACCGTCGTTGCGCCCGCACGCCAAGGACGCCGAGCCCGTGCTCACCTTCGATCACGTTGAGTTTGCCTATCCCAATGGCGGCGCCGCCGTCCACGACCTCAACCTGACCCTCTATCCCGGCGAGCTCGTGGGCATCGTCGGCCAAAACGGCGCCGGCAAGACCACGCTCACCAAGCTGCTCACAGGCCTGCTTAAGCCCGCCTCGGGCAGCGTACGCGTCACGGGACTGGATACCGCAGCCGTTCCCACGAGCCGCATCGCCCGCGAAGTCGCAACCCTCTTCCAAAACCCCGACCGCCAGATCTGCAAGGACACCGTGCTCGACGAGGTCGCCTTTGGCCTGGAGCTTGCCGGCATCGACCGTGCCGAGGCGCTGCGTCGCGCCCAGCTCGTCATCGACCGCTTTGGCTTGCCGGCCGACGAGGCGCCCTTCTCGCTCTCACGTGGTCAGCGCCAGATGGTGGCACTCGCCTCCGTCGTGGTCGTAGAGCCCAAAATCGTGGTGCTCGACGAGCCCACGAGCGGCCTTGACTACCGCGAGTGCATGACCGTCATGGAAACCGTGCGCACCATGGCCGAGCGCGGCTGCGCTGTAATCATGGTCTGCCACGACATGGAAGTCGTCTCCGACTTTGCCGAGCGCATCGTAGTCATGGCCGACGGCCGCATCCTCGAGCGCGGCTGCACGCACGAGCTGTTCTCGAACATAGAGCTCATGCAGCGAGCCTATGTTGAGCCACCCCAGGTCATAGAGCTTTCTCGTCGCCTGGCATCCTCCGTCTCTCCCGCCTTTGCACAGGTGAGCGAGGTCACCGATATCGTTCGCATTACCGAGGAGATGGTCCACCGTGGTTAACGTCATCGACTATATGCCGGGCGATACACTGCTGCACCGCTTGAACCCGGTCGTCAAACTGGGCCTTGCCGCAGCCATCATCATCGGCATCTTCTTGTCTGACACCTACGTGGCACTGTTGGGCTTTTTGGCGCTCACCCTTGCACTGGGCGCCTACGCCGGCGTCGCCGACCGTCTGCTCTCGCTACTCAAGCTGCTGATTCCGCTCGCGCTTATCATGCTGGTACTTCAGCTGGCCTTTATGCGCGATGGCAACATCGTGTGGGGCTTTATCACCGACACGGGCCTCATTACCGGATCGAAGGCCTGCCTACGCCTGTTGGGTGTGGCGCTGCCACTCATCCTCATGCTTATGGTGACCAAACTCAACGACCTCGCCAACGCCTGCGTCGAGGTGCTGCACGTGCCATATCGCTATGCCTTCACCTTTACCACGGCACTGCGCTTTGTGCCGGTATTTGGCCAGGAAATGAACGCCATCATGGAGGCGCAGACTGCACGCGGCGTCGAATACGACACTAAGAATCCTATTAAGAAACTCAAGCTCATGCTGCCGCTGTGCGTGCCACTGCTCATCTCGAGCGTGGGCAAGACCGATGCCACCGCGCTTGCCGCCGAGCAGCGCGGCTTCTACCTGCGCACGCGCGCGAGCTCGTATAAGCGCTACCCCATCAAGGGCCTGGATATCGCCGTACTTATCGTCAGCATCGCCCTTATCGCCATCGGCTTCCTGTTCTAATCCATCGCCACCGGCAACCGACAAATGCAAAAGGCCTCGGCTCGCACCAAACGAGCCGAGGCCTTTACTGTTTTCCCAGATAAAACCTACCAAAATAAACCCGTCCCTTTTTGGCAGGTCGAGGGCTACAGGCGGTAGGGGACGCCGCTGCGAATGATGGACTCGCGTACCAGGACATCCATCGCATCGAGGGTGATCTCGGGCATCTCGCGATACTTCTGCAACACCGAAAGCTCCGTGCAGGCCAGGATGACGCGGTCGCAGCCGCTACGGGCGAACTCCCACATCACGCGGTCGAACTTATCCATATCGGGCTCGCGCCCGGCCTTCACATCGTCGTAGATGAGCGACATCACGTCGGCCTGACGCTTTTCACTGGGATAGACGACCTCAACGCCCGCGGTCTCACATTCGCGCCCATAGACGTCTGCGCCCACGGTACCGTCGGTGCCCATGATGCCGATCTTGTGCACCGGCTCGGCCGGCATACTCAGGTTGGGGTCGAACTCGCACTCCCCCATCACCGCACCGGCCAGAGCATAGCGCACCGACTCGCGCGGCATGTGGATAATCGGCACCTTGGTAAACGACTGAATCTGATCGTAGAAGTAGTGCGACGTGTTGCAGGGAATGGCAATGTGCGCGCAGCCCAGCGCCTCGAGCGCCTGAGCGCACTCCTTCATGGTCGCAAGCAGCTCGGCATGCTCGCCGGTCTTGATGGCCAGCGTACGGTCGGGCATGGTCGACTTGGAAAGCACCACCATGTCGATATGCTCCTGATCACAGGTAGCAGCCGTATGACGCACGACCTGGTCGTAGTAATACGACGTGGCCTCGGCGCCCATGCCGCCGATAACTCCCAGCTTTTCCATCGCCGCCTCCTTGGTGACGCCCACGCAATTGCGCGTATCATACCCGCGCCCGCCCGATACACACCGGACGGGCGCCACACTCGTCTACTTGTAATACGTCTTGAACAGCTTAAAGTGACGCAGCTTGGTGTGCCACATGCGCAACCAGCGGTTAAAGACAAAATCACCCTTCATAAACGAAGGATCGGCAGCCTTGCCCTCCTTGGCCAGGCGATGCGCCTTCGCACGCAGCTCGGGGTCCTTGACATACTTGTCAACGACGCCCATAGGAACGACCATCCACAGCGCCTCGTCCTGCGCCGTCACAAACTCCGGCTCAAACGGGCGGTTATAGACGTACTCATCCACCACGTATTTAGCAACGTTAAAGCCACTATTGGTGACATAGTAATTACTGCGGCCCTGACGGGTGTTGAAGTCGAAGAACTTAAACGAACCATCGCGCTGGTCGTACTTGACGTCGAAGTTGGAGAAGCCCGTAAACTTAAGGTCCTCAAGCAGCTTGCGCACGCCACCCATGAGCTCGTCGTTGGGCTCAGTGATGATACAGGCGTGGTTGCCGACACCATGGGGCTGATGCTCCTCGAGCAGCACGTGACCCAGGCACATCATGCGAACCTTGCCGTTGCGGTCGGAATAACTGGTAAGCACGCGCATGTACTCGTCGTTGCCGGGCACGCGATCCTGCAAGATGAGGTCATCGGTGTAGCCACTGGCGTACACATCGCGAATGACTTGTTCCAGCTCGGCACGATCGGCAATCTCGTAGGCCTTCTTCTGACCCTCGAACTCGTGCTCCCACCACATGATGCCGTCAGAGGGCTTCAGAATCATCGGGAAGGGGAAGTCGATCTGGTCGAGCACCTCGGCGGGAGCCTCGCCCTGAGCGTTGAGCATCGCCATGGTAAAGGTAAACGTGTGCGGATACGGCACACCGTGCTTCTCGCACAGCTCGTAGAAGATCTCCTTCTTCTGGCACTGCTCGAGCATGCTGTAGGGGGCGTAAGGTGCGATAACGTTCGAGGCAAGCTGGCCGGCGTCCTGCGCCTGCGCGGCAAGCGCGACATAGTTGTCGCCGCAGCCCATGAGAATAATCTTCTTATCAGGATTGGCCTGTGCGACGCCGTTAACGGTCTCGATCATGACCGGCATGGTATCGATATCCACGTTGGGCGTGTAATCGATAATTTGGCTGCGATACGCGGGGCCGGTCTGGTACTTGCCAAAGACCAGGCTCTTAACCTGATACTCCTCGTAGAAAGCGCGCGCCACCGAATACGCGTTGATGTCGCCGCCGAGCAGCACGGGGATAAACTCGCGCTCTGTAAACTGCAATGCCATGGAAACTTCCTATCTAGAACTGCCCACACGACGGGCGGTCTTTGTGCAACTGATTTATTCTAGCGTGCCGAGCCGCCGGCGCCCAAAGCTCCACCGTATCTATGGCAATCGGCGTAATAATCCAGCACGAAGGCGGCAATCACCGGCGTACGACAACGGGCAATGAACCCACCGTTGTTGTAGGATTCAACATGTTGCCCGCCCCGTCGAAAGGTGCACCGTGCCCCAGGCTCATCCAATCAACAACCCCATCATTGACGCCGCAAAGCGCGAACTTGCGGATCGTGCCCAGACGGCAGCTCCCCTACGCACCGCAAACGATGCTTACAACGGGCCTGCCCGCATCGTCTCAATCAACACGTCGGAGCACAAAGGCACGCGTAAGTCACCCGTCGCCGACGGGCACGACACCGTCATCGAGCAGTTTGGCCTCGCCTCCGATGCGCACGCCGGACATTGGCACCGCCAGGTTTCCTTTTTAGCTGCAGAGTCTATCCAGACGGCGCAGGCGCGCGGGCTCGATGTGCACGAGGGCGACTTTGGTGAGAACTTCACCACCCAGGGCATCAACCTGCTCTCGTTCCCCTTGGGAACGCAGCTCAAGATTGGCAGCGAAGTACTCGTCGAAATCAGTCAGATCGGCAAGGTCTGCCACACACGCTGTGCCATCTACTATCTCGCCGGCGACTGCATCTTCCCCCACGGGGGCATTTTTGGCGTCGTGCTGCAGGGCGGAGAAGTCCATATCGGTGACGACGTCCAGGTGGTCAGGCTCGGCGACGGCACCTGTTCCTTCACTCCCGCCGAGGCACTCAAAGAGGTGGAGCGGGCTCGTCGCGAAGGAACCCTGTAGTTGCAAAACCCCACGTGAGGGCAACATTTACAGCCAAAAACCCTCACAAACAGGGTGCCGTAACGTTAAAGTTCAACTCTATGGTTTCTCAACAATTCACCATTCCCGCAGGTCAAGGCCAAAGCCTCAAGTTCAACTTGACCCTTTAGAACCTTTAAGGTTCAAGTTGAGGTCGAAAGCAGTAGTAGAATACACCTCGACCAATAACCTACGATTGATTGCAGAGGGACTGGATGCAGCATTCGAACCATCGCACCGCAGCGCTCGTCGCGTCGAAGCCGGCTCGTATCATCACGAGCGCCGCGCTCGCCGTTGCGCTGACGGCCACGCCGATGCTCTCCCCCGTCGCGGCCTATGCCGCCTCGCAGGCAACGCAGGATCAGCTTTCCGCCGCCCAGAAAAAAATCGAGGACGCTACGAGCGCCTACAACGACGCCCGAACCAAGCTCGAGGATCTGCAAAAGCAGATCGACTCCAATGAGGCGAACATCGATAAGATTGAGGCCGAGCTACCCGAGCAGCAGGCCAAGGCAAGCTCCGCCATGCGCGATCTGTATAAGTACCAGAAGGGCACCAGCCCCATCGTGAGCTTCCTGGTGAACACGCAGAGCTTGGGGGACTTTATCACCACCTGCAAATACACCAACCAGATTACGAGCTCGAGCGTCGACGAAATCGAAGAGCTTAGCAAGATGCAGACCGAGCTCGAGCAGAACAAAACCGAGCTCGATCAGGCCAAGTCTCAGCTCGAGGGCGAGCAAAAGAATGCCGAGGACGCGCTGGCGCAGGCTCAGCAGCTCCGTAACGAGGCCCAAGCGAAGGCCGAACAGGAAAATGCCGCCGAGCTGGCTAAGCTCGAGGCCGACAAGGCCGCTGCCGCCGAGAAGATCTCGGGTACCGGCGTGAGCGGCAATAACTCCAACAGTCAGGCCACCAACTCCAACACCACCATCGACACCACGCCGAACAGCCCCAACAGCGGCAATTCCGATTACGACTCGTTCATTAACGAGTGGACGAGCCGCATCGACAACTACCTTGCCGGCTCCCCTATGGCAGGCCAGGGCTACAACTTTGCCGTTGCCGCCTGGAATACCGGCGTCGATCCCCGTTGGTCCCCCGCCATCGCCTGCATCGAGAGCAGCAAGGGCCTCTATTGCGCCGGCTCCTATAACGCCTGGGGCTGGAGTGCCCGCGGCGGCGGTTGGCGTAGCTTTGGCAGCTGGAGCGAGGGTGTCTCCGCCCACGTTGCCTACCTGGGCGCCAACTATGGCTCCACGCTTACCCCGGCAGCCGCCAAAAAGTACTGCCCGCCCACGTGGCAGGACTGGTACAACAAAGTCGCCAATCAAATGAACCGTATTTAAATGCAACTGCAAAGGGGCCCCAAACGGGGCCCCTTTTCGATTTTTTAAGAGACGACGCCCGTCGCGTTGCCGATAACGACGACGACGCACATGACGGCAAACATAAACCCGAGCGCCTTGAACCATAATTCGACAAAAGTACTCCCCCGATACCGATCGAGTACGGGAAAACGACGTCGAAGCCTGCGCCGGTCGAGCATTCCAAATGTAATGAGCAGCACCAGGCCATCGACCATAAAGAAATACTCAAGTGCCAAAAACCACGTTGGATAGTTTCGGTTTTCGCCCGTCGGCGTAAATACCGCAAAATGGCTGCCCACCAGCAGCAACAATGTTGTCGCATAGACGCACCCATTCCATATGCGCCCCACGGGCTCGGGGATACGCGAGAGCAGACGTGCACATTTGGACGTCACAGGAGAGACGATCGAACGCCGGTTTGCAGAAGACGGAAGCGTGAGGGCAACCGGCTGCTGTACCCGCTGAACCTGTGACACCGAGACCCGGGGCACACTGGCAGCAGATGAGGTCACGGGCGACGGTGCAGGAAGATATGGCTCATACGCCGCACGCGCAGCATGCCCCAGTGCCTTTGCACTCGCAAAGCGCTTAGCCGGATCGAGCGCCATCGCCATGCAAATCACATCCGACAGCGGAACGGGAATGCCATGCGCCTCGCATTGTTCGCGCATGTCACGCCCCGGTTTAGGATCAGTTCCCGTCAGGCAAAAGAACAGCAGCGCGCCAAGCGCGTAAATATCGCTGCGGACGCTCGTCTGCCCAAACCCAAACTGCTCGGGCGGCGCATAGGAACGCGTGCCAAACTTGACGGTGTCGGCGTCGGCGCCATCGCGCCAAACGCGCGCGATTCCCAGGTCAATAATCACCAACGACGAGAAGATCATGCCAGCATCAGCCGCATACCTCACGCCCGATACGATGATGTTCGAGGGCTTAAGGTCGCGGTGGATTACCGGTACCCCCGGCTCCCCCGCAGCTGCAAAACCAGCATGCAGCTCGCCCACCGCTTCACACAGAACGGGATACAGCCCGCGGGCATAATCGGGCGTCGCCCCCAAGCGTCCCACCAACGCCTCGAGTGTCTCGCCTTCGACATACTCCATCACCACGTCAAGCTCGTCGCCCACACGGCGGCAATCGACGATTCGGGGCAAGTGCTCAAAACGACGACCGGCGCGCTGGGCCGCAAACAGGCGCTCATATGCTCCGCCAATCTGCACCGAAGCATCGATGCGCTTGCGGACAAAGGGACCGAGAGACCCGCCGCCAGAGCCCTCAAAATAGACGAGTTCAGTCGTCTCGACATCCGAGCACTTGAGCACACGCTCCACACGATAGCTGTCATCGCGGTCGAGCGACGCCAGGTGCTCGGCAAGCGAAGCGGTCAGCTCGTCATCGAAATATGTTGGGCTCTGAGTATCCATAGCGTCCATCATAGCGCAGGGCGCGGACGCCCCGTGGCATCCGCGCCCTGTTCGGCTGCGTGGTTGTTCTGGTGGCACCGTCGGTTCAGCCTTTGGCCGCTAACTCACCGTTTCCTCGCCAAAGCGATACAGCTCTTCATTGACCTTTTGGAGGCTACAACCGCGGTCGATGCAAAAGATGATGATTGCATCTCGACGGTCCTTGCAGTTGAGGATGCTCACTCCGGCAGCCGTCAGCGCGCGGTTGGTCTCCTTCATCGACAGCGCCATCGCAAAGGCAATCTGCAGCACCTTATTGCGGCTTGGATGGCGTGCACCGGTAAAGATCTGATAGCCAAAGGTCTCGTTGAGGTCGGCCATACGCACCACGCGGGAGCGCTCCAGCCCCTTCTCTTGCAGCAACTGCTTTAGGTAGTCCGAAAGCGACGGGGCGGCAAAGTCGTGCTCCTTGATATAGCCGTCGATACTCGGCGCATCAAGGAGCTCGTTGAGCAACTCTTCGGTCAACTTTTTATCGGGCATACGACTTCGCCTCCCCCCAGTGCATGCAACATGCTAGAAACCGCTCACATCCGAGCGCTCCCAACTGGCGACCTGATCGGGAGACACCGTGCCCAGCGCCTCGAACTTCCAGGAGCCGCCCGCCTTCAGATGATTGGTGTTTGCAAAAGCCGTTCCAACCTGGTTGCCATCTGCATCATACAGAACATACTCAATCTGAATGTAGCTCTTTTCCTTGTCCGTGTTATTGGTCAGCGTGCCCGTGATCTTATAGGCAAACTGATTGGAGGTGTCTTCAGCCTCGTCAGCAATGGTATACAGTTCTTGCGGTTCTTTTTGCTCCTCAGCCTGCTGTGTCGTCTCGGCAGGTTTTGCCGAATCGCTCGCAGACGAATCGGTTGAGTTGCCACCCATAGAACCCACGGCACCGACAATAACCAGCACCACGATGACGCCTAGGACAATCTTGCCGATCGGCTTCTTTCCCTCTTTTGCCATTATGCATCCTTCCTACGATCCGGCTACCG
>USFU01000023.1 GCA_900554135.1 uncultured Collinsella sp.
TGCACCAGCGCGGCGGCGGCCATGGCGGCGGCGCTTCCCACCTCGGCCTGGCAGCCGCCCTCGGCGCCGGCGACGCAGGCGCTCGTGGTGAGGTTGAGGCCGATAGCGGCGGCACAGTAGAGGGCGTCCATGACCTGCTCGTCATCGAGCTGCAGGTGGTCGGCCAGGGCCAGCACGCAGCCGGGCACGACTCCCGCGGAGCCTGCCGTGGGGGCCGCGACGATCACGCCCATAGTGGCGGAGCGCTCAAGTACGGCCATGGCACGTGCCACGGCTTCGGTCTGTACGGCGCCCATTAAACTTGAGCTAAGGTCGTTGCGGCCGGTGGCATCGACGAGCTTAGCCTCGCCGCCGATAAGCCCGCCGAGCGAGCGCTGCGGATTGGCGATGGGGGCCGTGGTCTCCTCGCGCATGACGTCGAGCACGCGGCGCATGGCGGCGACGGCGTGCTCCTCGCCGGTCAGACGCGCCTCGCGCACGGCCATGACGGCGCCGATGCTGAGTCCCAGCTCCTCGCATGCGTCGAGCAGCTGCTCGCCGTCATCGAAGACCTCCTTGGCCGAGACGCCGGGGGAGAGCGATGATGCCGAGCCGGGGAGCTCGATAAAGGTGGCGTAGCCGACGTTGTCGAGTTTGCGCAGCATGGGGATGACAGTGTCGTCGGGTGTGCCGTCGGTCTCAAAGACGGAGTAGGCCTGGCCGCCCACCTCGGTGCGGTAGGTACGGCAGAAGGCAATGTTGACGTGTGCGTAGGCGAGCAGGTTCGTAAGCGCGGCGAGCACGCCGGGAACGTCCTGGTGCGCCACGAAGAGCGTTGAATACATGCCCGAGATGTCGACGCCGACGCCGTTGATGCGGCTGATGCGCATCTTGCCGCCGCCCAGACTCTCGCCGCGGACCTGCGCCGTAGCGCCCGTGTCGTCGACCATGTCGATATCGACGGTGTTGGGGTGGATGGAGGCGTCGTCGCCCTTGATGTCAAAGTGATATTCGAGGCCCTGCTCGCGTGCGAGGTCGAAGGCCTGCTTGATATTCTCGTCGTCGGTGTCGAGCCCCAGGATGCCCGCGACGAGCGCTCGGTCGGTGCCGTGGCCGCGGTAGGTGTGGGCGAAGGAGTTCCACAGGCCAAAGGTGACCTTGGTGATGCGGCCCTCGAGCAGGCTGGCGGCCACCTGGGCGCACCGCAGGGCGCCGGCGGTGTGCGATGAGCTGGGGCCGACCATGACGGGGCCCAAGATCTCGAATGCCGAGGTCGTAGCTAGTGTTTGTGGCTTGCCTGCCATGGCTGCTCCTTCTATATCTCGTCGTCCCGAGGGGCGGGGGCATAAGGTCGCCTGCTCGGACAGTCCTGCTCGCACGGAGAGCACATTAAGTGCTCTCCGGCTCGTGCGGAACTCGCGATCGACCAAATACCAAAGCCCTCGGAACTTAGGATACATGGTTGGAGTCGTTATGCTGCAAAATTCATTGGCTGGTGACCTATTCCGTGTCCCGTGTTGGCTCATCTTCACCATCGGATTAAAAAAAAGAAGTACCGCATGGGGGCGGTACTTCTTTTGAAAGCGTGTGCGTGTTGCGACCTTGGTGGTTTCTAATTACAGGCCGCAGGCTGCTTTGAGTTCTTCGACTCGATCGGTCTTCTCCCAGGTGAAGTCGGCGTCTTCGCGGCCAAAGTGGCCGTAGGCTGCTGTCTTCTCGTAGATCGGGCGGCGCAGGTCCAGGTCGCGGATGATGGCGCCCGGGCGCAGGTCGAAGGTCTTCTCGACGGCCTCGACGATCTTGTCCTCGGCAACATGCGCCGTACCGAAGGTGTCGACCATAATCGACAGCGGCTTGGACACGCCGATGGCGTAGGCCAGCTCGACCTCGCAGCGGTCGGCCAGTCCGGCGGCTACCACGTTCTTGGCGACCCAGCGCGCGGCGTATGCGGCGGAGCGGTCGACCTTGGTGCAGTCCTTTCCGCTGAAGGCGCCGCCGCCGTGACGGCCGTAACCGCCGTAGGTGTCGACGATGATCTTGCGGCCGGTGAGGCCCGTGTCGCCCATGGGGCCGCCCACGACAAAGCGGCCGGTGGGGTTCACATAGATGTCGGCGTTGTCCCACGGCATGTTCTCGGCAGCCATGACGGGGGTGATGACGTGCTCGATGAGGTCGTCCTTGATCTTGCCCATGTCCTCGATCTCGGCGGCATGCTGCGTGGAAATGACGATGGTCGTTACCTCCACGGGCTTGCCGTCCTCGTAGCGCACCGTCACCTGGGTCTTGCCGTCGGGGCGCAGGTAGGGCAGGGTGCCGTCGTGGCGCACGGCGGCCAGGCGCTCGGCCAGGCGGCTCGCCAGGTAGTGCGGCATGGGCATGAGGGTCTTGGTCTCGTTGGAGGCATAGCCAAACATCATGCCCTGGTCGCCGGCGCCGATCAGGTCGATCGGGTCGGTGGTGGCGCCGGTCTGGGTCTCGAAGGACTCGTCGACGCCCTGGGCGATATCGGGCGACTGCTCGTGGATGAGGCTCATAACGCCGCAGGTATCGCAGTCAAAACCGAACTTTGCGCGGTTGTAGCCGATGCGGCGGATAACGCCACGGGCAATCTCCTGCACGTCGACGTAGGCCTGGGTGCGGATCTCGCCGGCAACGATGACGGTGCCGGTAGTCACGAGGGTCTCGCAGGCGCAGCGGACGTTCTCAACGTTGGCGGGCACGCCGTTGGGCGCAATGTAGCCCTGCTCCTGCAGCTCTATTTCTTTAGCGAGGATTGCGTCGAGGACGGCGTCGCTGATCTGGTCAGCGATCTTATCGGGATGACCTTCGGTCACCGACTCCGACGTAAATACAAAGGACCCGTGTTGGGGTGGGATGGAACGAAGTTCTTCTGACATGATTGTCCTTTCAAAAACGTGTCTCGGCGACCGTTACCATTCCGCCGAGCTCTATATGCAGGGGCACATCATATCGCGTTAATCGAATATTCACACCCTTTCCGCACCTACTCATTGGGGACAGACTTAAATGAGTAGGACGGTGCCCTTTGTGCGGAGGTTGCTTTGTTGCTTTATACTGATGCGGTTAGACATCCATCCTGCAATCGAGGAGATTTCCATGGCATCAGACGTTCGCGTCCGCTTTGCACCCTCACCGACGGGCAAGCTGCACATCGGCGGCGCCCGCACCGCTATCTATAACTGGGCTTTCGCCCGCGCAAACGGCGGCACGTTCATCCTGCGCATCGACGACACCGACCCCACCCGTTCCACCGACGAGAACACGCAGATCATTCTGCGCGCCATGCGTTGGCTGGGCTTGGACTGGGACGAGGGTCCCGAGGTGGGCGGCGACTATGGCCCCTACGCACAGACCGAGCGTCTGGACCTGTATAAGCAGGCCGCCCAGAAGCTCTGGGACGAGGGCAAGGCCTATCCCTGCTTCTGCACCAAGGAGCAGCTCGAGGCCGACCGAAAGGCCGCCCAGGAGCGTAAGGACCCCTTCCAGGGCTATCAGCGCCGCTGCCGCGATCTGGATCCCGAGGAGGCACGCCGCCGCATCGAGGACGGCGAGCCCTACGTCCTGCGCATCAAGGTGCCCGAGGACCGCGGTGACGTCGTCATCCACGACGCCGTCCACGGCGAGGTGACCTTCGACGCCAAGGAGCTCGACGACTTCGTCATCTTCCGCTCCGACGGCACGCCCACGTATAACTTCGCGACCGTCGTCGACGACGCCATGATGAAGATCACCCACGTCATCCGCGGCGACGACCATCTGTCCAACACCCCGCGCCAGGTCATGGTCTACGAGGCCCTCGGCGCGCCCGTGCCCACGTTCGCCCACATCTCCATGATCTTGGGTGCCGACGGCAAAAAGCTCTCCAAGCGCCACGGCGCTACCTCGGTGGAGGAGTATCGCGACGCCGGTTATCTGTCCGACGCATTCGTCAATTATCTGGCGCTGCTCGGCTGGTCGCTCGACGGCGAGACCACGATCATCCCGCGCGACGTCCTGGCCAGCAAGTTCTCGCTCGACCGCATCTCCAAGAACCCGGCGACCTTCGACCCCAAGAAGCTCGACTGGGTCAATGCCGAGTATATCAACGGCATGTCCGATGCTCAGTTTGCCGACGAGATCATGGTCCCCGAGCTGCACGAGGCGGGTCTCATCGAGGGTAATGTCGAGTACGGCGAGGATTGGATCGATGCGCTTGCCGCCATCGTCAAGCCGCGCACCAAGATGCCGGCCGACGCCGTGACCGTCGCCGCCCCCATTTTTGCCACGGCCGATACGCTCGAGTATGACGAGAAGTCTGTCAACAAGGGCCTGGCCAAGGAAGGCATGGGCGCCATTCTGGATGCCGCCAAGGCCGCGCTCGAGGGCGTGGACGAGTGGACGGCCGCCAACATCGACGCCGCGCTTGAGCCGCTGCCCGAGCAGATAGACCTCAAGAAGCGCGTGGTGTTCCAGGCCGTGCGCGTCGCCGTCTGCGGCAACATGGTGAGCCCTCCGTTGGGCGAGACCATGGCGCTCGTCGGCCGCGACGACTGCCTGGCGCGCATCGACCGCGCCCGCACGATGGCGCTGTAGCAGCTGCGTAAACGCATGTATCCGAGCCCCGCTCACCACGAGTGGGGCTCTTGTTTCTAAAGACGTATGGGATAGGAGGTGCTGGGGCCATGGCCGAGCAACTTTCGCTGTTTGGTTCGCCGGAACCTAAGGAAGCTCCGAAGTCCGCGGCCCCTGCCGCTGCCCCGGTTCGGCCCGAGCCCGCACCCGAGCCCATCGCCGCCTACGCGAGCGTGGTCCTGGACATTCCTGCCCGTGCGCTGTCCGAGCCGTTTGCTTACGGCATTCCGCAGTCGCTCGCCAACGATGCCCAGATCGGCTCGACCGTCCTAGTTCATTTTGGCAACCGTGCGGCCGCGGGCTACATTGTCGACATCGCGCCCGAGTTGGCCGACCTGCAAGGCAACGACGCCCTCGACCCCGCGCGCATTAAAGCCGTCGAGGCTATCCTCAGCAAACCGCTCTTTACCGCCGAGGCTGCCCGTATCGCACGCTGGATGAGCCGCGAGTACGTCGCGACGCTTTCCGAGTGCCTGCGTTTGTTCTTGCCCCCGGGTGGAAGTCCGCGCGTGGTCAAGGGCGACGACGGCGTGTGGACCGTTGAGTGGCCTGCCGTCAAACCCATCCAAAACCGCTGGGTCATGCTTACACCCGAGGGTTTCGACTACACGCCGCCCAAGACCGCGGTCCGCCAGCGTCAGCTCATCGAGGCGCTCCAGTGCGGTCCGGTCACGACGCGCGACCTCAACCTGCTCTACAGCAGCATGTCGGCGACCATCAAAGCGCTCGAAAAACGAGGCGTCGTGGTGGTGGAGGAGCGCCGCGCCTGGCGCGGCTGCAGCGAGCAGACTACGCTGTCCTCAGCGAGCGGCAAGGCCCCGGTCTCCCTTACCAACGGCCAGCAACAGGCACTCGTGCAGATTGAGCGCGCACGCTTGGACGCTCACGGTGATGTCGTGCTCGTCGATGGCGTCACTGGTTCCGGCAAAACCGAGGTTTACCTCTCGGCGATTGAGCGCGTACTCGCGGCCGGCCGTTCGGCCTGCGTGCTTGTGCCCGAGATCTCGCTGACGGCTCAGACCGTCGGCCGCTTCCGCTCGCGCTTTGGCGAGACGGTCGCTGTGTTCCATTCGCGTCTTTCTGCCGGCGAGCGTCTGGACCAGTGGGACATGGTCGCCAGCGGTGCTGCGCGCGTGGTCGTGGGCGCCCGCTCGGCGCTCTTCTGCCCGCTCAGCGACTTGGGCCTCATCATCATCGACGAGGAACACGAGACCAGCTACAAGCAGGGCTCCAGCCCGCGCTACCATGCGCGCGAGGTGGCGGCCGAGATGGCGCGCCGCTACCGCTGCCCGCTCGTATTGGGCTCCGCCACGCCTTCTGCCGAGGCTCTCGACCGCTGCCGCCGCGGCACGTACGGCGGCGCCACCTGGACGCGCGTCGAGATGCCCGAGCGCCCGGGACACGCCGTGCTACCCACGGTTCGCATTGCCGATCTGCGCCGTGAGTTCGCACACGGCAGCCGCTCCATGTTCTCTAAACCGCTGATGGAAGGCCTCGAGCGTGTGGTCGAGCGCCGCGAGAAGGCCGTGCTGCTTCACAACCGCCGCGGCTTTGCGCCGTTTTTGATGTGCCGTGAATGCGGCTGCGTGCCCACCTGCAACCACTGCTCCACAGCGCTCACGTACCACGAGCGCACGCACACGCTTCAGTGCCACACCTGCGGATCGTCCTGGCGCGTGCAGCCCTATCCTGCGCCCACGAGTCGCTGTCCTAAGTGCGGCAGCCGCTACCTGGCAAAAATGGGCCTGGGCACGCAGCAGATCGAGGACGCACTTCACCAGATGCTGCCCGACGACGTCGCCATCATTCGCATGGACGCCGATTCCACGCGCGGCAAGGACGCACACAAAAAGCTGCTCGAGCAGTTCGATGCCGCCGATTGCGCGGTGCTGCTGGGCACCCAGATGATCGCCAAGGGCCTCGACTTTCCCGAGGTCACGCTCGTGGGCGTGGTCAATGCCGACTTCGCCCTCAAGCTTCCCGATTTTCGCGCGGGGGAGCGTGCCTACGACCTGCTCGAGCAGGTGGCGGGCCGTGCCGGTCGCGGCGATCGTCCCGGCGAGGTCATCATCCAGACCTATCTGCCCGAGGATCCGGTCATCCGCGCCGTTGCCGAGCACGACCGTTCGATCTTTACCGACTATGACCTGAACCAGCGCCGCGACGCCCTGTATCCGCCCTTCGTGCGCCTGGTCAACATCTTGGTGTGGTCGGCGAACGCGGATGATGCGCAGGATTACATTGGGCGCATCGCAAAGCTCCTCAAGCGCCGTTGGCATGCCGCTGCGCCCGACTTTTTGCGGGCGGGCAGCTCGGTGCCGCAGGTGCTGGGCCCGGCTTCATGTGTAATCGAGAGAGCTAAGGACCGTTATCGCTTCCACCTGCTTGTGAAGTCGCCCGTGGGGTACCATGTCTCTGATGATATCGACGCCTGCCTCAAAGAGGTGGGCTCCGTGCGCGGCGTGAGCGTGAGTGTTGACGTCGACGCCTATGATTTGATGTAGCAACCCGAAAGGATGGCCATGGAAGCCAACGGAATCGTACTGTCGCCCGACCCTCGTCTGCGTCAGGAGTGCGCCGTCATCGAGGAGATCACCCCGGCGATCGAGGCGCTTGCAGAGAAGATGAAGAAGATGATGTTCGAGAACGGCGGTTGCGGTCTTGCTGCCCCGCAGATCGGTGAGCTCATTCAGCTCGTCACCATCGACTGCGACTACAGCGACAAGAACGACTACGACCCGTACGTGCTCATTAATCCCGTCATTGTTGAGCAGAGCGACCATCTGGTGCCCTTTAGCGAGGGCTGCCTTTCCATTCCTGGCATTAGCTGCGAGATCGAGCGTCCCGACCATGTCGTCGTAGAGGCATATGACCTGGACGCCAACCTGATTCGCTATGAGGCCACGGGCGATCTGTTCTGCGTGTGCCTGCAGCACGAGATCGATCACCTGCACGGCAACACCATGTTTGAGCGACTGAAGCCCATGCAGAGGATCAAGGCAGTCAAGGAATACCAGGACGCCCTGGCCCGCGGCGCTCGACCGGGCGAGACGGAGTAGGTTTGTCCGTCCCCTTCCGCCGCAGGGCTTAGGTTTTGCTCCATGCTCAAACAGTCCTGCTCGCACGAAGAGCACATTAAGTGCTCTTCGGCTCGTGCGGAACTGCGCGTGGAGCAATAACCTAAGCCCTGCGGCGGAAGGGGACTGCGTTTACGTGCTCGTCTCTCCCGGGTGCCGTTGGGCCAGGGAGGGGCGTCTTCGCTGATAATTGCTTTGCTGAAAGAGCTGCTTTTATTGCGGCTCTTTCTTTGGTTTTGGGTATATTTGTTCTTGTTGAATTGTTATTGCGGATGGGCTGGGTACTTGGCTTTCCGCTGTTATTTGTAGCCGTCTCGGCTTTGGTTGAGGGGAGACGTCCTTTATGCGTATTGTGTTTATGGGTACGCCTGATTTTGCTGTGCCTTCTTTGGTTTCGCTTGTTGCGGCTGGGAATGAGATTGCACTGGTTGTTACTCGTCCTGATGCTGTTCGTGGGCGTGGTAAGAAGCTTGAGCCTTCTCCTGTTAAGGCCAAGGCGCTTGAGCTGGGTCTGCCCGTTATTGAGGCTAATCGTATGACGCCCGAGGTTGTTGAGGCGCTCCAGGCTGCCCGGGCTGATATTTTCTGCGTGGCTGCGTATGGCTGCATTTTGCCTGATGACGTGTTGCATATGGCGCCGCTCGGTATTGTGAATGTTCATGCGTCCTTGCTGCCTCGTTGGCGTGGGGCTGCTCCTATTCAGCGTGCGATTCTCGCTGGTGATGAGGTTGCTGGCGTTTCCATTATGCGTATTGGGCATGGCGTGGATACCGGCGCTTATTGTGCGCAGGCCTCGACCTCGGTTGCCGGTAAGCATGCTGAGGCGCTGACCATGGAGCTTGGTGAGCTTGGCGGCAAACTGCTTGCCGATACGCTTCCTTCGCTTGCCGATGGCACCGCCGTGTGGATTGAACAGGATGAGTCGCTTGTTACCCATGCTGCCAAGATTTCTAAGCAGGAGATGCGTCTTGACCCTCAGATGGCGGCACTTGATTGTGTGCGTCATGTGCTTGCCTCGTCCGACACCGCTCCCGCTCGTTGTGTGATTGCCGGCAAGTCGGTTCGCGTGCTCGATGCTGAGCCGGCTGATGTGTCGCTTGGCGAGGGCGCTGTTGCCGTCAAGAGCAAGCGTGTTTATCTGGGCCTTTCCGATGGCGCTGTTGAAGTGCTCGAGGTTAAGCCCGATGGTAAGCGTGCCATGGCTGCTTCTGCCTGGGCTGCCGGCCTGCAGGGTGCCGAACTTAGGTGGGGTGTACTGTCATGAGCAAGTTGTCTCCCGCGCGCAAGCTTGCGCTCGATGTGCTGATGGAGGCCGATCGCCGCGGTATGTACGCACGCGACGTGTTGTCTTCCCGTGCTTCCGCCAAGGCCATTGACCAGCGCGATTCTGCTTTTGCCGCGCGTTTGGCGCTCGGTGTTGCCGCCACGCAGGGCATTTTGGATGAGCTGCTCGATCAGTTTTTGGATAAGCCCAAAAAGGTCGCGCCGCGCGTTCGCATGGCGCTTCGCATCTCGGCCTTCGAGATGCTCTATCTGCATACGCCGGGCCGCGTTTCCGTGAGCCAGGGTGTTGAGCTGGTACGCAGCGGTGCTAAGTCTGCCGCGGGCCTGGCTAACGCGGTACTGCACAAGGTTGTGGACAACGTTGAGGACTTTGCCACGGCATCCGACGTGGATGAGTCCGAGCGCCGTTTGGTTCGCCTTTCGCGTTTGATGGGTCTTCCTCGCTGGCTGTGCGCTCGTATTATGGCCTCGTTCGATACGCCCGAGGGCGCGCTCAACTTTGCCGGCAATCTGGCACCTGCGCCGCTGGCCCTGCATGAGAATGCGTTTGTGACCAAGGCCGACCCGTATATCTCGCAGCTCGTTGCGCCTGTCTTCCCGGGCTGCCATGCTCCGGTCGATGCACAGGTCACGGTTTCATCGGGCGTGTTTGAGCGTGCTGCCGCGGTTGCCTCGGACCTCAACGCCCAGCTTATCGCTACTGCCGGGACACGTCCCGGGCGTTGCCTGGAGATTGGCGCCGGTCGCGGCACCAAGACCTATGTGATGATGTGCCAGGCCAAGCGTGCCGGGTACAAGCGTCAGCACACCGCGCTCGATCTGCACGATCGCAAGTGCGATCAGAATCTCGCGCGCCTGCATAAGGCGGGTATTACGGGTGTTCGTACGGTGTCGGGCGATGCCTGCGAGCTCAATGAGGTGCTCACGTCCTTTGATGCCATGCTCGGTGAGCCCGCTCTATTCGACACCGTGTTTATCGACGCGCCGTGCTCTGGCACCGGCACCATGCGCCGTCATCCCGAGATACCGTGGCGTCTGAACGAGAACGACGTTACGACTGAGCTGCCCCACCTGCAGCTGACGATGCTCAGGGAAGCAGCTGCGCGCGTGGCTGCCGGCGGTGAGCTTATCTATGCAACCTGCTCGGTTTTTGATGAAGAGAACACGCAGGTCGTGGATGCCTTCCTGGCCTCTCCCGAGGGCGCCGGCTTTATCGTGGCGCCGCTCTCCGAAGCTCAGATTCTGCAGCTCCCCGAGTTTGCCCAGGCCAAGAAGCTCGTTTCCGTACGCCAAAACGACCGCGGCCTCTTCCAAAGCGTACCGGTAAACGCCGACTCCTACGACGGCCACTTCTGCGCCCGCCTGATCCACAAGTAACTACTAAGTTGCGGTGAAATAGGGATTGAATGGCGGCTTCTACCCGCCAAATAGTCCTTATTTCACCGCAACTCAGAAAGTCATGCGAGTGGAGATCGCAATTGCGGTAAAGAGTGGAAAAAGTAGCCCCGTCTCATGCTTGTTGTTATCAAAAGTGGGGCGGATTACGGGGCTAGATTGGTGATGCCCGACCACAGCAAGAATGGCCTAAATAAAACCGCAGGTAGATGGCTTGTTGAAATTTGTAAATTACCGGAACGGATAGAGGTTGTCAATTCAGCCCCGTAATCCGGCAGTGTTTTGAAATGTTACAAACCTAGCATCAGCCAGAAATCCGATCTAAAGAAAAGTTGCGGTGAAATAGTTCCTGCTTGGCCTTTGGATGGGCTGATTCAGGAACTATTTCACCGCAACTCATAAGGAAACCAGGGTGTCTGGACCGCTTGGTTTCTAGTGGTTGTGCGGGCAGTTGGCGCAACAGCCGCTGGTGGCGTTGGTGCTGGAACCACCGCTGCGTTGGTCGGTGTTGTAGAAACCGCTGCCGTCGAACTTAATGCCGCTGGCCGAGAACGTCTTGGATGCCGGGGCGCCGCAGCTGGGGCATACGACCTCGGGCGTCTCGGACATGGGGTGCTCAACCTCAAACACGTTGCCGCAGCTCGTGCACTTGTAATCGTAGCGCGCCATAATACTTCCTTTTCAGCACAAAGCGGGCAGATCGCTCTGCCCGCAAAAATTCAAACAGCTGTAACTGTACCCTATATCGGGGGTTTTATCACGCTTCGCCCCAGAATCTATGGGTGCTGCGCAGGAGCTTCGCAGTTTTCTCCTCGGCCGCCGCAATGTCGGCCTCCTGCGCCTGCCATGTCCAGTTGCCCGTGGCCACGCCCGGCACATTCATACGTGCATCGTCGCCCAGCCCCAGCACGTCCTGCAGCGGCATCATCACGAGCGGAGCATCGCTTGCCAGGGCATTGCCCATGAGCTCGCCTGCCAATGCAATGCCGCTCGGTTCGTCGCCGCCCGCAAAGGAGCGCGTGCACCAGCCGGCAAGCGTCGAGGTGTCGTGCGTCGAGGTATACAGGATCTTGCCCGGTGTGGGGTGAATTCCGCAACGAACGTCGTAGTCGCTAAACTCCAGTACGTCCATGCCGGGGAAGCCGCAGGTCGAAGCCATCGCGCGAACACCGGGCGTCAGATAGCCCAGATCCTCGGCGATAAAGTTGAGCGGACCCAGCTCGTCGTAGGCGGTCTGGAACAGGTCCTTGCCCGGGCCCGCCAGCCAGCGGCCATCGGCACAGGCCTTGCCGGCGGGGATGCTAAAGTAGCTGTGGAAGCCCAGGAAGTGGTCCAGGCGCACACGGTCGTAGAGCGAAAACGCACGACGCAGGCGATCCATCCACCAGCTATAGCCGTTCTTCTTCATGTGATCCCAGCGGAAGGTGGGGTTGCCCCACACCTGGCCCTCGGGCGCAAAGTTGTCGGGCGGCGCGCCCGAAATCTCAATCGCCTTGCCGGTGTCGGACAGCCAGAAGTTCTCAGGCTCGCTCCACGCATCGGCCGAATCGTCCGAGACATACATGGGGATGTCGCCGATGACCTCGATGCCCTTCTTGTGCGCATAGTTCATGAGCTCGCACCAGGCAAGGTCAAAGCGATACTGCATGTACGCCTGAAGCTCCGCCTCGTCGTGGAAGCGCTTGTCGTCGATAAGATGCTCGTTGTAGCGCGCGACATCCGCCGGCCAATCGTGGCGCGACTCGCCCTCAAAGTACTTCTTAACGGCCATGTAGACGCAGTACTTCTCGAGCCAATCGGCGTTGCGATGTTTAAACGCCGTGTACAGCGGGTCGGCATCCTCGCCGCCGTGGGCCTTCCAGGCAGCAAAGTCGGCAGCCAACTCCTCGTGGCTCTCGGGCAACAGGTCGATATTGCCTGCAAAGGCCGAAGGACCGGCGTAGGGGGAGCGGAAGAAGTCCGTGGGATTGACGGGCAGGACCTGCCAGTAACGCATGCCCATGGCGGCCAGATGGTCGATAAAGCGACGCGTGGGCGCACCGATTGTGCCGGGTTTGCCGTCATCGGTCGGCACCGAGGTGATGTGGCACACGACGCCCGCGCCGTGATCGAGCGGCTCCTGCAGGCGCTTCTCGGCATGGTGATAGATGATCGAAGAGCCCAGCGGGTACAGGTCGAGCGTAACCGTGCCGTTGTGGATTTCGCATTCGTGGCCGCTGATCACGTCGCTTGCACATTCGCCGAGCGCTGGGATCGTCACGCAGTGCGAATTGCGCAGACTGCGGTTGATGATAACCGTCGCGGCCTCGCCGCCTTTGCCCGTGCGGGTGTAAGCCAAGACTTCGTCGTTGAGCGCAAAGGCCTTGATCTCGCCATCGACCATAAAGGGCAGCGCGCGGCGCACGGCAGACGCGTTCTTAACGATGGCCAGCGTGTCGAAGTCGTGGAGTTGGTCCTTGGTCGGCAGGGTACGGCGGTTGCCCGGATCGGTGAGGCCCTCCAAGCCGTACTCATCGCCGTAATAGATTGAGGGTACGCCCGGGAAGGTCATCTGCATGAGCGTCGCCAACCAAAAACGGCTCTTGGCCAGGCCCATCGAGTTATCGTCCAGGCGCCATTTGCTGCGCTCGCTCTCGGGCAGCTGTGACTCGTCGGGGCCACCGCCGAGTACTGAGATGATGCGAGGACGGTCGTGGCTCGAAAGCAGATTGAGTGCGCAGGCCAGTGCCTCGCGCGGGTAGTTCTCGCGCAGGGTTTCGATATCCTCGGCTGCCTGGTAGGCGTTCTTGTAGCCCATCAAAAAGCCGATGACCATGTTGCGGAAGGGGTAGTCCATGGCGGAGTCGAGCTCCGAGCCCTGCAGATAGCGACGCAGGTGACCATAGCTGATCTTGTTGGAAGCGTCCTCCCAGACTTCGCCGAGCAGCAGCGCGTCGGGCTTCTCGGCGAGCACGGCCTTTTTGATCTCGGCCAGGAAGTCGTCGGAAAGCTCGTCGGCCACATCGAGTCGCCAGCCATGGGCACCAGCGCGCAGCCATTTACGGATCACGCCGTCCTTGCCCAGGAGCCGCTCGCGCACCAGTTCGGAGCTCTCATTGATGGCGGGCATGTTGCCCACGCCCCACCAACAGTCATACGAACCGTCCTCATGGAAGTAAAACGCATCGCGCCACGGCGAGTCCTCGCTCTGCCACGCACCGACACCGGGATAGTTGCCGTAGCGGTTAAAGTAGATCGAGTCGTCGCCCGTATGGTTGAAGACGCCGTCCAGGATGATGGAAATGCCGAGTTTCTCGGCCGCCTGACACAGCTCGGTAAAGTCCTGCTCGGTGCCCAGAATCGGGTCTATTTTGGTGTAGTCGGCCGTATCGTAGCGGTGGTTGCTCGCGGCCTCAAAGATGGGGTTGAGGTAGATGGCCGTAAAGCCTAGCTCGGCGATGCGGGGCAGGTCATTTTGGATACCCTTGAGCGAACCGCCGTAAAAATCCCAGGTCTTGATGGAGCCGTCTTCGGCACGCTCGTACTCGGGTGGTTCGTTCCAGTCCTCGACCATGCGGCGCTGGATTCCTTTGCGCGGTTTTTCAACTTCGGCAAGCGTGCGCTCGCGCCAGTTTTCGTCTCGGGCATAGCGGTCGGGGAAGATCTGGTAGACCATGCCGCGCTCGTACCAAGTGGGACGGTTCTCGCGATGCTTGTAGACGGTAATCTGGAAGGACGGAACCTCGGCGTAGCTGTAGGTCACACCCTCGCCACCGGTGCGACCCTGCGGTGCACCCAGGCGGACCTCGGGCTGACCTTCGATATTGCATATAAAGCTGTACCACACAAGGCAGGGCTCGGTGCACTCAAGCTCTACGGTAAATATACCGTCGCCCTCGTGCGTCATGGGATACAGAGACTCACCGATCTCATCGACCCAGGTGCGCAGCGTAAGCGTTGCCTGCGCGGGATCGGCATCCTCCAGAATCACGAAGAGCGAAACGGAAGTTCCAGTGGTCACAGCGCCAAACGGAGTGCGAAACTGCGGTAGACGGCTGTTGTGAATCAATCTCATAATACGGTCCAGTTCAATAGAATCACGGCCTGCGGGCCATGGGCTTTACGCACAGGATGTAAGTATATCTGTTGTACACAGGCTGTATAAACAACATCCGTTTACCATCGGCGAACGGTTGTCCTAGAAAATCGTTTTACCATCCAAATTATCGCGATATTCATGAACCCCAATACCGATACTAATTGTAGTCAAACAAAAGTACTTCGGTTTACTACGATGAATTGGATGATCTCAACCACGGTCATTTTGATGATATTAAAACCGCAGGTAGAAGCGTTGCCAATTTCGTAGATTACTCGCCGTGGACGGCTGGAGCCATTTTGTCGTAGTAAACCGGTCCTCTTTTTAATATAGAAGTTCAACGCAAAAGAGAGCGCCTGGTTGGGGGCACCCTCTTTTGCGTTGAGGATTAAGTTTTAATCGTCCTGACTAGTGACGCTTGCGGGCGGCCGTTGCCTTGCGGACGGAGGTCTTTTTGGTCGGAGCCTTTTCCTCGGCTGGAGCGGCGGGGGAGACCGGGGCCTTCTTGGCGGGCTCGGTCTTTGCCGTAGCCTTCGAAGCGGTCTTGACCTCGGCGGCCTTCGTTGCCGGTTCAGCCTTTACTGAGGGCTTGTCCTCGGCTTTAGCCTCTGCCTTGGGAGCTTCAGCCTCGGTCGTGGTCTTCTTGGCTGTCTTCGTAGAGCGCTTGCGCGTGGTGGTCTTGGCGGCCGGCTTTGCCTCGACAGCTGCCTTGGCCTTGGGCTCGGCGGGCGTCTCCTCGACCTTGGTGACCGGCTTTGTGGTGGCCTTCTTGGTCGTCGACTTCGTAGCCGCGGCCTTCTTGGCAGTCGTGGTCTTGGTCGCGGTCGTCTTTTTGGCAGCGGTCTTGGCCGGAGCCTTTGCCGCGGGCTTAGCCTCGGCAGCGTCGGCCTTTACCTCGGGAACGACCTCGGCCTCGGCGGCCTTCTTGGCAGCGGCGGTCGTGCACTTGCGCGTGCTCGTTTTCTTTGCAGCGGTGGGCTTGCTCGGAGCGGCCTTCGTGGTCGTGGCCTTCTTAGCCGTCGTCTTGCGGGTGGTCGTCTTCTTGGCGGCAGGTTTCGCTGCCGGCTTTACCTCAGCCTCGGCGGCCGGCTTCTCCTCGGCCTTGGGCTCCTCGGCGGCAGCGGGCTCCTTAACGGTCGCCGCAGGCTCGGCCTCAGCAGCAACCGTCTCCTCGACAGCCGCAGCCTTCACAGCCGCCGGGCGCTCAATCTCCGGGTGCATAAAGAAGTACAGGTCCAGATACTTGTCGGCCGAGCGCGTCCAGCTAAAGTCCTGGCTCATGGCCTGCGTGACCAGCTGGTTCCAGGCATCGCGGTTGTCCCAGAACAGGCGTGC
>USFU01000024.1 GCA_900554135.1 uncultured Collinsella sp.
ACGGTGGCGGCATACTTGCCGGCGTCATTCAGCACGGCCTTTACCGTAACGGCCACCTGGTACTCGGCCTTGGAGTAGCGGAGCTTGTCGATGGCACCGGTGGGAGGCGCGACCTCCTTCACCGTGTAGGTATAGGTCTTGGCGCCAGTCGGGTTCGAATCGTCGATCTTGGCAAGATGGCCCTTGTTGAATGCAATCTCCCCAAAGTTCGCAACGATGTCGTTGACCTTGGACGCGTCCGTAGGTGCAACGGAAATGGTCGTTACGCCAGGCATCGGAGCCGCGGGATCGGACGTCGCCGCCGTGATCTCGAAGTCGAACAAAACATAGCTGCCATCAGCATCCTTCGGCCAATCCGCATTGCGGACGGACTTAGTCACCGGGATCGTCACGGACGTAACGCTGCGCTTGTTGGAGATGTACGCAGTGCTATCAATGATGCTCGGCTGCTCGTCCCCCTTCCACGCGATGGAGCCGTCCGTGCTGGACACCGTGAACTTGTAACCCGTCGGGTTCTTCTCGTAGCCAAACGGAGCCTGGGTCTCAACAAGGGTGTACGTGCCCGGCTGCAGGCCCTCGAGCGTGAACTTGCCAGACGTGCCATCAATGTCTTTCCACGTGATATCGCCCGAATCCGACTGGTCACTCACGGTCCAGGACTGCACCTCAGCCAAGCCATCGGCACCCAGTTTCGCAAGCTTCCACTCGGAACCAGCCAAAGGAGCGTACTTCACATCTCCGTCCTCAACCTTGGTCCAAGATACCGTACCGGTGATCTTGGTGTTGGCGATGGCGCTCTGCGGATTGGAAATCTCGTTGCCGTTGGCGTCCACGTTGCCCACAAGGTTGAGTTCATCGCCCGTGTGGAACATCTTCGAGGTATAGATCGTATTGGAAAGCTCGTAGCCCTCCGGCGCCTTGACCTCGCGAATGTAGTACGTGAAGTACTTCGTATCGCTCGTGTCGCCGATGTTGGCCTTCTGGTTCAGGTAGTTGTACTGAATGGTGCCAACGGCAGGATCGGAGTCATTCGTGCCGTTATCCAAAATGGAGACGATACGGTTCTCATCCTTCCGCGCATTGTCCTCGGTCGCGTAGATGGCCCACTCGGAACCCGCGAGCGGTTTGCCGTCCGCCGCATCGATCTTGCTCCACGCAACGGCGGAGCCGCCGGGCGTATAGGTACCAGACCACGGGAAGTTGTGACGCTCCTGATCCATATCGATGACGGAAGCCGATTCACCCTCAGTGAAATTCCCCGCGACCGTGTGGTTATACATCTGGAAGTCCCCACCAACATAAACACGCCCGTTGGTAGTCACGTGATCCTCGAAGCCGCCATTGGGAACAACTATGCTGCCCAACATAGCGGCTGCCGGGTCGTCGTCGGTCCACTTTCCGTCCGCACCAGGATAAAGCTCAGTATTGCCCTTAAGGGCCATACCACCGCGGATGGTGACCTGGCTGGCCGTTGCGAAATTCCACAGGATGCTCTGGGCGGCAGTGGAGTACAGAGCCCTGAGGCGCTTAGCCTCGTCGGTGTCACCTTCCTCGTACCCGCGGGAGATTTCCTTGCCGTTCCGCGAGAAACGCCAGCCGGTGTTGAACTCAACCGGAGTCCCCTTATCATCGATGATGTTGACGACCACGGAAGCGCCCTCGGGTATTTTATTGAAGCTGAAGTCCACGCCACGGTAGGTCTTGTCGCCAATGGAGTTGGTAAGATCCGACGCCTTCAGGTTAAAGACTTGAAGCGAAGAACCCTTGCCGCTATCGTCCGCATCGCCGGCAAACGTGATGAGCTTCTCGTTGTTGACAAGGGTTACCCGGTTGGGAACGACGTTGCCGTTAACGTCGGTATAGTTCGTCTTGCGCGTAAAGGTCTTGCGATCGCCGTTGAACGTGAGTCCGTACTGCTCCTTGTTGTTGTACTTTTTAATGGTGTAATTGGGATTCTCCTCGGCAACACTAACCGTGTAGCTCAATTTGGAATCAAGCTTTGCGAGAGGCGCGGAGATTTTCGCTTTTACTTCGGACTCCAGGTAATCGGTGTAATCCTTACCGTTGATCTTGAGGACGTTGGCTTTGTTGAACAGCGAACTTTGGTCCGCATTTTCCCCTTCATAGTAGTTGCCCTGCGTCTTCACCACAGACTGGCGCTTGTTGTCAGCATTCCAATTGTTGCCAGGATTCCAATAGGTAATGGGACCGGCGATCTGCGCGGTGTAGTCATAGCCGGTATTCTCTTTCGACTTGCCGACCCAGGCACCCTTGGTCCAAGCACCAACCGTCGCAGTATTTAAGGTCGATCCCAGACCGGTGTTCATGTTCTCAATCGAGCTCTTTATACCGGCGACCGCAAGCACCGTGCTTCCCTCACTGGGACGAAACTGCGAGCCAAAACCAACGGTGCCGAAACGGAAGCCATCGCCGCTCCAACTCTCCTTGACAGGATTCATGGCAAGCTTGCCACGGACCACGGTAAGGCCCTCCGCCTCAGCGGCATATGAGCCGGTGGGGGCATTGCTCGCATCAAGAGTATTAGTGTCGCTCGGCTTACCACCGATGTACATGTCGCGGCCGACGTAGGTGGCAACGCCGGGATCGGAGGTGGAGACATTGATATTCGTACCAATACCGATGGGCGTTGGCTTGTAAATGCCCGGAGTGAGATGTCCAGCATCTTCCGCGCTTGCGGTGGAGACCGCGCTAAACGGCGACAACAGAGTGCTCACTACGAGAACAGTTGCCATAAAGCTACATGCGGCGAACTTCTTCACTTTGAGCACCCCATTACAGTTTCCTCGGTAAAAACTGTCTGGGTGTCGCTGGCGATGGCCTGCGAGATCGGGGGCATAACGAGCGACAGTACCAGGCTCAAAACGGAAGCTCCGCACAAAACACCTGCCAGCACACGATGTGCCGCTTTATTGTCCTGCTTAGATTTATCTGAATTTGCTGTCATCGATGTCTCCTCCCCAAGAGACCGCGATCTTGCTCTTTCACTATCAAGCGTATCTGCGCAACCTGTAATTGCGCACACTTAGTAACGAATATTGTAACGATTGTTTGAACATCTGGGCAAAATAACCGATAGTTTTGTAGCGGATTGTCAATTCTCTTGACATTTGCTCAGATTTACCTTCGTTTATTCGCTATCTATTTTTTGTTTCTACTGGTAATTTAGTTGCCATCATTTTTTTAATGGCATTAGATTAATTTGCACAAATTTTTGCTCAAGAGCAAGCATCCCGCTCACGGTCGAAAATCGACCGTGAGCAGCAGGTCATTAACCGGAAGGAATATCCTACCAAACTGATGAGAATATCTTTAACCCATCGGCGGTTAGAAGCGTAATGCTCAGACAACCATATTTGAATTTGCGCGCAGATTTTAGGCATCAATTCGCCTAAATCGCCTGAGACTACCACAAAGGTGCCTGCCTCCCTGTGGTGGTTCTCCCCCTGCGCTACAGCAGATGCTCCTCGATAAAGATCGCGATGCCGTCTTCGTCGTTGCTCGCGGTTACAAAATCGGCGGCGGCGCGGGTGGCGTCGCTTCCGTTTGCCATGGCCACGCCCACGCCGGCGTCGGCCACCATGCCGGCGTCGTTGTCCGCATCGCCGAACACGCAAATGTTCTGGAGCCCCATGTCGTTGAGCTCCGCCACGCGCACAAGGCCGCGCGTCTTGGACACGCGCGGATCCATGAACTCGTAGAGCCACTGCGTGGTTTGCAGAGACGCCGCCTTAACAGTGTTATCGGCAAACGTCGACGCCCGCTCAATCACCCGCGGCATTACCTCGGGCGCCATAGTAAACATCACCTTGGGCTGCGGCTCGCGCAAGAACTCGGCAAAATCGACCACCTGGTAGGGCACGCCGTCGACGCGGGACAGGTGCTCGACGCACGCGTTGCTCTCGGGCACGTAGAACACGCCGTCTCGGGGGCAGACGGGCGTTGCCGGAAGGTCCGCCATGTGTTTGCAGATGCGCGCGATGGTCTCGCCCGGCAGCGGATAGCTTAGCTCGTTGATGTCGTGCGCGCGGTCGATGACCTCGGCACCACCGCAGCCCACCATCACGTCTACCAAGCCTTCGATGCCCCAGAGCTCGTACATGGCCTCGGTCGCGCGGGCGTCGCGCCCGGTGCACAGGCCAAAGAGTACGCCGCGCTCGCGCAGGGCGCGGATCGCCGCCACAGTGCGCGGGGACACCGTGTGCTGGCTCGTGAGCAGCGTGCCGTCGATATCGCAGAACACGGCTTTGATGTGGCTGAAGGTGGTGTCCATGGGGACCTTTCTGGGTTGTACGGCGGTGCTGAATGTGGTCGGAAATGGTGTACATGGTATACCAAGGCGCAGGCGCGGCCCGTCAAAGCAAAAACCACCACAAAGGTGCCTGGCCCCTTTGTGGTGGCCGGACCCGCAGGATGGCATGGCCCGGGGCGCAAACCATCACAACATTCGACGTTATTCGGCAAAATCGCGATTTTCATCGAATGTTGTGATGGTTTTTACTGCTTTGCGGCACGATCCAAATGCCGGCGTCCAAACAGCAGCAGCGCCGCGGGAACCGCCGTCACGACCATGCCCGCACCAACGAGCGTCTGCTGCACGCCAAACGTCGCCGCCAGCCAGGGGGCAATCGCCAGCGGGGCTACGCCGGCAAACATGTTGCCAAAGCCCATGACCGAGTTCACGCGACCGAGCTGCTCGAGCGGGGCCGTCGTTTGCACGATGGTGTTGTGGAGCGGGTTGACGACGCCCCAGGCCACGCCCAGGGCAATCTGGCCGACAAGGGCTACGCCCACGTACGGCGTTCCCACGTAGAGCAGGCTTCCCAGACCCACGGACATGAGCGCCACAAGCAGCGTCTTAAGGTTGACCAGATGCGGCGGCAAGCGGAGCGCGGTCACGGCGCCCAGCACCGCGCCCACACCGCTGGCCGACGAGAGCCAGCCCATCCATTCGACACCGACGTGCAGAACATCGCGGTAGAAGAACGACTCCAGCGGGTCAAAGGCGCCATAGCCGAAGTTCGAAAGAAAGATGATGCAGAACAGTAGGGCGAGAACGCTGTTGGTAAAGACTGTCTTGATGCTGGTCGCGAAGGTTGCGCGGGAGGACGTGTTGGGGTCGGGGCTTTGGCTGGCCTTATCCGATGTGATGTCGCCGGGCGCGGGTTTGCCTTCGTGTGTGGCGGCCTGACCCGCACTTTGCCTAAAGCCCCAGCCGGCAATGAGCGCCAGTACGGTAAAAATCATCATGAGCACGAACACCGCGCGTGACGATGTAGCCGCCGCGACAAAGCCTCCCAGTGTGGGGCCGACGATAATGCTCACGTTGGAGAACATGGTTATGACGGAGTTGATGTCTTTGAGCTCGACGGAGTCGTCGGTGAGATATGCCGGATAGGACGTGGCGATGGGTTGGGCGAATCCCATCACAAAACCTAGGAGCGCCGCGCCGAGCAGGACGATGCCGGTCGCGCTGCCAAAGGCGATGATTGCCGCACCCGTCGCCAGCGTGCCGACGATGCTCAACAAGAAATGGCGACGTGGGCCCCAGGCGTCGAGCGCCGCACCGCCAGCAAAGGACCCCATGATCACAAAGACGTTCATAAAGAGGACAGCCAGTGACGTCGCAACGACGGAGGCGCCGTCCGCATAGGTGAGCGTTCCGATGACGCCGATAAAGTAGCTGGTCTGAAAACCGGTGTAGATGAGAAAGCGCATCGCCACCAGGCGCTTGGCCTGCACGGACAGCGATGATTGAGGCTTTGAGAAAAGAGAGGCGAGCATGGAGACTCCTTGTTTCATACGAATGCGGACGGCGGGCATTCGCCACCGTCTGCCAAATCAATCTATCCGCATGAAACATTAAGGACGCATCAAGCCCCTTCTCTCCGCTTTTCGCCCGTCATGAACTTCTTGTCAGATTGTAAGGCATGTCCCACACATCTACCAAAGCAAAAACCACCACAAAGGAGCCTGGCCCCTTTGTGGTGGAAATGACGTTTGCCCAGATAAAACCTGCCAAAATAAACCTGTCCTTTTTTGGCAGGTTTTAGGCCAGATGATCTTGGATGAGGTCGCAGATGGCTCGGGCGTCGTTGATGTTGATGGCTCGGGTCGCAAAGCCGGCATCGAATGCCTGACGCGCCAGGGCTTCGTTGCAGGCAAGGGCCAGCGTGCGACCGTCGACCAGGTCGAGCGAGCTCTTGCCGCGCAGACGGTCGACACCGGAGCGCGCGACCACGATGTTGTCGAAGCCCTCGGTCTTGTAGCCCTCGATGATCACCACGTCGACATCGTTGTAACGCGACAGCAGCTCGCGCGCGGGCATCTCGTCCTCCTCGCGCGTGTCGGCGTACTCCGCCCAGCGCGTGGCGCAGATGAGGCCCACGTGCTTGGATCCGGCCTGGTGATGGCGCCACGTATCCTTAGCAGGCACATCGATATCGAAGCCGTGATGCCCATGATGCTTGAGCGAACCCACGCGCAGGCCGCGGCGGGTGAGCTCGGCGATAACCTTCTCGACGAGCGTGGTCTTGCCCGAATTTTGGTAGCCGATAAACGCGATCGCGGGGACGGCCGGGGCCGGAGCTGCGGGCACGACGGCGACAGGTACGCTCGCGGGCGCGGCACCGCCAGCGGCCACGGCCTCAACAGCAGCGGCCTGACGTTCTGCACGATCCCACACGCCCGAGCGACCGCCCTCCTTGTGCAGCAGGCGAACATCGACGACCTCCATGCCACGATCAACCGCCTTGCACATGTCATAGATCGTTAAGCACGCGGCACTCGCGCCGGTCAGGGCCTCCATCTCGATACCCGTCTTGCCCGTCACGCCGGCCGTAACCAGTACGTGAAAGCCAACCTGCCCGTCCACGCGCGCCGGCGCCCAGCCCTCGGGCACGTCTTCGGCCGGCGTCCCCGCCGGGGCGATGGGCGCAATGTCGCACTTGCTCTTGGTAATGAGCAGCGGATGGCACATGGGAATGATATCGCTCGTGCGCTTGATGGC
The DNA here is from genome assembly GCA_900554135.1 of uncultured Collinsella sp. The sequence continues at coordinate 7,028 of USFU01000024.1, forward strand.
CATGATGCCCGACACACGCGCGCAAGCAAGCACGTCGCCCTTTTTGGCGCGATCCTGCAGCACCATAGCCTGCGTCTCGGGGTGCATGAGGATGGTGCCCTCGGCGATAGCAATGCGATGCGTCTCGGCCTTGTCGGACACGTCGACCATGCGCACCTCGCCCTTGGCGTCCACGTGCGTCAGCTCGTCGCGACGGGCGTCACGGGCGGGCTCGGCAGCAGCGCTGGCAGTCGGCTGTGCGGACGCGTCGGCGTTGCCAGCATTCGCCGCAGCCGTGACTTTGTGGGCAGACATCGCGGCCCTGCGAGCGGCCTTGGTGGCATCGGCGTACCTGCTCTTGGCCATATGATCATCCTCCGATTTGGGACATAAATCGTTGCGTGCCCTCAATTATCGCGTGTTCCTGCGGTTTGTGGGCCACGGCATCGCGCCAAATCGAAAGTACCTGCATATCATCACCACGGCGCAGCGCCTCACGCACCGAATACTCGGCATCGCTGAACAGGCACGGACGCACGTTTCCATCGGCCGTCAGGCGCAGACGGTTGCAATTCGCGCAAAAATGATTGGACATGGCGCTGATAAAGCCGACCGTTCCCGCCGCACCCGGAAAGCGCCAGTAGCGCGCAGGGCCCGCGCCGGCAGGAGCGTCGTTGATGTCGAGCGGCTCGAGCTCGCCTAGGCCCACCGCGGCGGCCCCGGCATTGATGCGCGTCCGCAGTTCGTCGCTCGGCACGGTGTCGCTCGCGTCCCACAACTCGGGATTGAGCGCGGGCGCATGCGGATCCACAGCGCAATGCGAGCTCGTGCGCTCGTCGCCAATGGGCATGTATTCGATAAAGCGCAGGTGGATGGGGCGGTCGACGGTCAGCCGCGCAAGGGCAGCCACATCCTGGTTAAGCCGGCGCACCACAACGCAGTTGACCTTAACGGGCTCAAAGCCCCAAGCCAGCGCCGCGTCGATGCCAGCCATGGTCTGCTCGAGTCGACCCAGGCGCGTAATCTTTCCAAACAGCGTAGGGTCGAGCGTGTCGAGCGAAATGTTGACGCGGTTAAGCCCCGCGTCCTTGAGCTGCGGTGCCAGCTTGGGCAGCAGGGCGCCGTTGGTGGTAAGCGAGATATCCTCGATCTGCGGAATCGCGCGGATGTCACGAATGAGCGGGATGATACGGCGGCTGACCAGCGGCTCGCCACCCGTCAGGCGCACGCGGCGAATGCCCTCCCCCGCCACCAAGCGCACAAAGCGGGCGATTTCCTCGGCACTGAGTAGCTCGTCGTGTGCACGGGGCGCCACGCCATCGGCCGGCATGCAGTAAATGCAGCGGAAATTGCACTTGTCGGTAACGGCAATGCGCAGGTAGTTGATATCGCGGCCAAAGCCGTCATGTTGCACGTGCCCGTCCACGCAGCCCTCCCCTCACGCGGCGTTTTATTCTTCGGAAAACATAATACCGCACGGGAGAATCATGCCGACACCCGTACGACAGGACAGGTCGCTTCGAGCAAAACGGACTTTCCAAGCCCATCTTCAACACAGACCATCACAACATTCGATGCTTTTCCCGTTTTTGGCAAAAAACGTCGAATGTTGTGATGGTTTGAAGCGAGGTGAGAGGCACGGAGGGGTCAAAGCATCGTGCTCGAACGGGTTAGTCCAACTCTTTTAAGCCATGCGTCAGCTGCCAGTACTCGCCGTGCTGGGCGAGCAGTTCTTCGTGCGTGCCGCACTCGATGATGCGGCCGTGTTCGAGGACCATGATGGCGTCGGCGTCGCGGACGGTGGACAGGCGGTGCGCAATCATAAACGTGGTGCGTCCGCGCATGATGCGGTCCATACCGCGCTCGATGAGCTTTTCGGTACGCGTGTCAATGCTCGAAGTGGCCTCGTCCAGGATGAGCACCGGCGGATCGGCTACCGCAACGCGCGCGATGGCGAGCAGCTGGCGCTGGCCCTGCGACAGGTTGGCGCCGTCGGCCGTGACCGGCGTGTCGTAGCCTCTAGGCAGGCGGCGGATAAACGAGTCGGCGCAGGCTGCCTCGGCAGCGGCGCGCACCTCCTCGTCGGTCGCGTCGAGCTTGCCAAAGCGGATGTTCTGCGCAATGGTGCCGCTAAACAGGTGCGTGTCCTGCAGCACAATGCCGAGCGACCCGCGCAGGCTGGCCTTGGCAATGTGCTTGACGTCAATGCCGTCGTACGTGATCTCACCATCATCGACCTCGTAGAAACGGTTGATGAGGTTGGTGATGGTCGTCTTACCGGCGCCTGTGGAGCCCACAAAGGCGATCTTTTGGCCCGGCTTGGCAAACAGGTTGAGGTCCGTGAGCACACGGGTGCCCGGCACGTAGGAAAAGTCCACGGCATGGAAGCGCACGTCGCCGGCAAGCGGAACCAAACCGCACGTGAGCTCGGTACCGCCGGCAGACACCGCGCGGCCCGACTCATCAACGGCAGCCACATCATGCAGGTGCCCGTACGCGCCCACGCCCTGGCCCTCGGGAATCTTCCATGCCCACGCGGCGTCGCCCGTCTGCACCAGCTCCACGCAGCCCTCGTCCACCTCGGGCTCAAGATCCATGGCGGCAAACAGGCGCTCGGCGCCGGCCAACGCGTTGAGCAAGAAGTTGCCCAGCTGCGTAAACTGGTTGATGGGCATGGCCGCCTGGCGCACAAAGACCAGGTAGCTCGCGAGCGCACCTACGTCGGCGAGCCCCTTGATGCAGAGTATGCCGCCCGCCACGGCGACGATAGCATAGTTGACATAGCCAATCACGACGGTCATGGGCACCATGGAGTTGGCATAGCTCACGGCGGCGGTGCCGGTGCGGCGAAGCTCGTCGTTGCGGCGGGTAAAGCCGGCGACATTCGCTGCCTCGCGGTTAAAGACCTTGATGACCTTTTGGCCCGAGACCATCTCTTCGATATATCCGTCCAAATCGCCCAGCGATGCCTGCTGGGCGGCAAAGAAACGCTTAGAACGCGCGCCCGAGTAGCGCGCATACAGCACAATGGCCGTATCGCACACGAGCGTGATAATCGTGAGCTGCCAGTTAAGGATGATGAGCATAGCTGTAGTGCCCACAACCTGAATGGCGGCCTGAATCACGTTGGCAAAGCTGTTGTTGAGCGCCTCGGAGACAGTGTCGACGTCGTTGGTAAAGAAGCTCATGATGTCGCCCGAGCGCGTGCTGTCAAAATAACTCAGCGGCAGCGTCTGGATGTGCGCGAACAGGTCGCGGCGAATATCGGACACCACGCGTTGGGCCGCGCGCACCATAATCTGCGAGTAGCCCAGAGCCGAGAGCACGCCCGCGGCGTAGATAGCAGCAGTAAAGATAACCTGCCTGGCGAGCAATTCCTCACCGCCCGTTGCCAAACCGTTGACGATGGGGCGCACCATGTAGGTACCGGCAAGGCTTGCGATGGCGGCCACAGAGGCAAGCACACCCACTGCGAGCAGCGAGAACTTGGCATGCCCCATGTAGGAGAGCAGGCGGCGGAGCGTCTGCGTCAGATTGGCGGGACGGGCCTGAGCGGATGTCTTAGGCATGTTGCTCGCCTCCTTCCGTGGCTTGAAGTGATCCGCTGGGGCCAGACGAAGACGGGGCATTTGCGCCGTCTGCGACGTCCGCATCCCCCGCAAACTCCATCTGCGAGGCATAGATCTCCTGGTAGATGCTATCGCCTGCCAGCAGCTCTTCATGCGTGCCCATGCCGTGAACACGGCCGTCGTCCAACACAATAATGCGATCGGCACCCATGACGCTCGCAATGCGCTGTGCAATGACAATCACCGTCGTATTGGGAATCTGAGCAATATGCTCACGAATCTTGGCGTCGGTCGCCATATCGACCGCGCTGGTCGAATCGTCAAAGATGAGCACACGCGGATGTTTGAGCAACGTACGCGCGATGCACAGACGCTGTTTTTGTCCGCCCGAGACGCCGGCACCGCCCTGGCCCAGATAGCCGTCGAGTCCGCCGATGCGATCCAGGAATTCGTCCACGCATGCCGCCCGGCAGGCACGCAGCAGCTCCTCGTCGGTGGCATCGGGCGCGCCCCACTGCAGGTTCTCGCGCACGGTACCCGTAAACAGCACGTTCTTTTGCAGCACGATACCCACGGCGTCGCGCAGGGCAACCAGGTCGTAATCGCGCACATCGCGCCCGCCCACGAGTACGGCGCCTTCGGTGGCGTCGTACAGGCGCGCGATCAGCTGCACAAGCGAACTCTTGCCCGAGCCCGTGCCGCCGAGCACGCCCACCGTGGAGCCTGCCTCAATGCAAAGGTCAATATGCTCGAGCACATCCTCGGCAGCATCCGCGCGGTACTTAAACGACACGTCGCGAAACTCGATGCCTCCGTCGGCCACCTCGTGCACGGCAGCGGCAGCGTCGGGCGCTTGAATAAGCGAACGCTCGTCGAGCACCCGCGAGATGCGCTCCACGCTGGCAAGTGCGCGAGTGAGCAGCAAAAACACGTTGGAGATCATCATGAGCGAGTTCATGATCAGCAGCACATAGCTCATGAAGCCCGTAAGCGAGCCCACGCCGAGCTCGCCGGCAAGAATCATGCGCCCGCCGATCCACAGAATGGAAAGCGCCGCCACGTACATCGACAGCTGAAACACCGGCAGGTTGAGCACGGCGTTGCCAAAGGTCTTCGTCGCCATATGCGCAAGCTCGGTATTGACGGCATCGAACTTGGCCTCCTCGTGCTCGGCGCGCACGTACGCCTTGACGGCGCGCACGGCGGTGAGGTCTTCCTGCACCACACCGTTGAGATGGTCCATCGAGGTCTGCAGCTGGCGGTAGAGCGGACTGACGCGATAGGTGATAACACCCAGTACGATCGCCAGCACCGGCAGGATGATCGCGAAAACGGTGGCAAGCGGGCGCGACAGCACCAGCGCATAGACCAAGCCGACGATGAGCGTCACGGGGCCGCGCACCATGGGGCGAAAGCCATTGCCGATAGCGTTTTGGATGACGGTGATATCGGTGGTCATGCGCGTGACGAGCGAGCTGGCGTCGTAGTTGTCCAGATTGCCAAAGGCGAGCGTCTGGATCTTGCGGTACTCCGCCTCGCGCAAGTTAGCGCCCAGCCCCGAGGCAACGCGGGCGGACGTGCGCGCATAGCCCAAGCCAAGTACCAGCGAACATGCGGCGCACACCAGCATGAGTGCTCCCTGGAACAGGATATAGCCGGTGTCGCGCGCGGGCACGCCCACGTCGATGATGTTAGCCATGATCACGGGAATAAAGAGCTCAAGCGCAGTCTCGACGGCGATGAACAGCACGCCGAGGATAAAATCGCGTTTGAATTCGCCGAGATAGGACATCAGCAGTTTGAGATTACGCACCCGTATCATCATCTCCGTCAAACGTCATTCGCAAACGCACGTATTATTGCGCGACAGGCAACGGTGTCAAGCGATGCGAAACCGATTTCTTTAAGGCCAGCGCAGGCACCACGCATGTACGGCTTATGCCTGTATTCAACGGAAATGATTACGAGCGTGACTTTTTTCGCCCCGCCGCCAACACAAACCTTGACTCTACAATCGTTGTAGGGTTTTCACTACACTGGTAGCTAAACGAACCCAGCCAGAAAGTGCCCCGCCCATGGAACACGACCTCACACGCGGCAATGTCCTTAAGACCATCGCGGTCTTTGCCCTGCCTTATATGCTCTCGTACTTTTTGCAGATGCTCTACGGCATGGCCGATCTGTACATGATGGGGCAGTTTAGCGGCGCTGCCGGCATCACCGCCGTGGGCAACGGCGCACAGACGCTCTATATCATTACCGTGACACTCGTTGGTCTGGCCATGGGAACGACGGTCATCGTCGGCCACGCCGTGGGCTCGCGCCGCTTCGATCGCGCCGAGACCGCCATCGGCAATACCATCACGCTCTTTATGGGTGTCTCGGTGGTACTGGCCGCTGTCCTGCTCGCGCTTTGCCCGCAGATCGTGGCGCTCATTGGCACTCCCGCCGAAGCCGTCGAAGGCACTGCCGCCTACCTGCGTATCTGCTTTATCGGCATTCCCTTTATCGCCGCGTACAACATTCTTTCGGCCATCTTTCGCGGGCTGGGCGATTCGCGCTCGCCCATGTACGTAATTGGCGTGGCATGCATCATCAACATCGCGCTCGATTTTCTGTTTATCAGCCACATGGGGCTCGGCCCCGTGGGCGCAGCGCTCGGCACGGTGACCGCGCAGACGGCCAGCGTTGCCCTCGCGCTCGTGTGGCTCAAGAGCCGTCGCACAAACATCCACGTTAAGCGCAGCGACCTGCGCCCCCAGCCCGAGGTACTCGGCAGCATTCTTAAAATCGGCGTGCCCGTGGCTGTGCAGGACGGCTGCATCCAGGTGGCGTTTATGTTTATCACCGTCATCGCCAACCACCGAGGGCTCGTCGACGCCGCCGCCGTGGGCCTGGTCGAAAAGATGATCAGCTTTTTGTTCATTGTGCCGAGTTCCATGGGTGCCACCGTCAGCGCACTCACGGCGCAAAACGCCGGCGCGGGCAAGGGCGACCGCGCGCGTCAGGTACTCAAGGACGCCATGACGATCTCGGTGGTGTACGGCTGCCTGATCACGGTGCTGATGTGGCTGGTGGCGCCGGCGTTTATCGGCTTTTTTGCCAAGGACCCCGCGGTGGTCGCGGCCGGTACCGGCTATATGCACAGTTATATTTTCGATGCAATCTTTGCCGGCATCCACATTTGCTTTAGCGGCTTTTTCGCTGCGTATGGCAAGAGCTACATCGGCTTTGCGCACAACGTGCTGGCTGTGGCACTCATTCGCGTGCCGGGCGCGTGGCTGCTGTCGAACGCCTATTCCGATACGTTGTTTCCCATGGGCATCGCCTCGCCGTGCGGCTCGATTCTGTCGGCGGTCATTTGCGTGATTGCATTTACCGTACTCAACCGCCGCGGAACCTTTGACAAGCTGGTGGCGTAGCGGGGCGACGCAGGCCTAGCGCCTCTCCCCTGTTTTTACCGAAAGGAGCGGTCCTGTGACCGACATGCCAAGCGAACACACCGAGGGCCTGCTCCGCATTGGCGAGGTGGCGCGCCTGCTCAATTTGAGCGTGGGCACACTGCGTCATTACGAGCAGATGGGGCTGTTAGAGCCGGCATATGTCGATCCGGCGAGTGGGTACCGCTACTACGGATCGCGACAGCTCTCCACCCTCAACACCATCGGCAACCTGCGCGTTCTCGACCTGCCGCTGGCGCAAATTCGCGAGTTTGTCACTACGCGCGATATGGATTTGATGCAACGGCAACTGACCAAGCAACAGGAGTTAATTGAGCGCAAGCGGCGTGAGCTGGAGCGCATGTCGCGCAAGATTGACCAGCGGCTTGCCTTGCTTCATGGCGCTTTGAATGCTGATCTCGACACCATTAGCGAAATCGAGGAACCTGAACTTCGCTGCGCCGCGCTGCACGAGCGCGTCAATCCCACCGACGCCTATTCGCTGGGATGGCATATCCGCCAGCTTCAGCAGGGGCAGCACGAAACCTTTGCCTATCTTGGCAATCTGGGTGTGGGCATCGCGCCCGAACGCCTGGCCGCCGGTGACTTTGATGGCTACGACGAGGTCTTTCTGCTGCTCGATGACACCGATGAGTACCTGGGTGATGTTGAGACGCGACCTGCCGCGCGCTGCCTGACCATAAGCTTCCGCGGCACGCACGGGCAAGCAGCCCCACGCTACGAGCAGCTGCTCGGCTACATGCACGAACACAACCTGACGCCCGCCGGCCCCTCGCGCGAGATCGCCCTGATCGACGACATCATCAGCGATGATCCGGCAACCTACGTGACGCAGATCACGGTGCCCGTTGCCCCAACAAAGTAAGAACCGCCCGGAAAGCGGTAAGCTCTCCGGGCGGTTCTCCTATCTGGTTATCAATGCCTTACGCCTCCGGCACCTGACCAGTAGCGAGAATCTGCTCGAGTGCGTCCTCGTCCAGCACGGGCACACCCAGCTGCTCGGCCTTGGTGAGCTTGGAGCCCGCTTTGGGACCGGCGACCAGATAGCTCGTCTTCTTTGAAACACTGCCCGAAACCTTGGCGCCAAGCACCTTGAGCGCCGCGCCCGCCTCGTCGCGGGTGCGGTTGACGAGCGTGCCGGTGAGCACGAAGGTCAGACCCGCGAGTGGCTGTGCGTCGGCAAGCTCGCCTGCCACGCCAGCGTCGGCTGCGGCTTGCGCGTGCGCAGCGCCCAAATCGACCTCGAGCGACAGGCCCGCCTGGCGCAGGCGCTCCAGCACGGCGAGGTTCTCGGGCACGGCCAGGAACTGCTTGACGCTCGCCGCAATCTTGGGACCGATGCCCTCACACTCGGCGATGTCCTCTTCGCTCGCCAAGATGAGCTTGTCGATCGACAGGAATCGCTCGGCGATGACCTCGCCCACGCTCTTGCCCACATGGCGGATGCCCAGGGCAAACAGCACGCGACCGAGCGGCTGGCTCTTGGACTTATTGAGCTCGGCGATGATTTTCTCGGCCGTCTTGAGGCCCACCGGGATGGGGTCGCCCTTCTTGACGCCCTTTTTGCTGTTGGAGCTGGCATAGGTGCGTCCCGTGTCCAGGCCGGCGATGTCGTCGACCGTGAGCTGGTAGAAGTCCGCGACATCGTGGATCAGGCCGGCGGCGATCATCTTGTCGACGATCTCGTCGCCCAGGCCGTCGACGTCCATGCAGCCGCGGCTCACCCAGTGGAG
>USFU01000025.1 GCA_900554135.1 uncultured Collinsella sp.
TCATTCTAGTCTAGTGAGGTTGTTAGCCGTCTATCTGCCGGATTGTTTCGGTGGGAGAGGCGATAGAGGTGGCGGCCGCGGGAATTCAATCTCATACGACCGCCGTTGAGGTAATTATCCACGAAGGACGAAAGAACCAAGTCAAGCGTATGCTTTCTGCAATTCATCACCCGGTGATCAAACTCCATCGCTCGACCTTTGGGCCGCTCAGCCTCAATCGTGTCGACCGCGGCTCTTGGAGGCTGCTCGACCACGACGAAATCGACCTTCTTCTACATGCTGCAAAACACTAACCAACCTGATAGAAAGGCCTCTTGGAAACTATCATGATTATCGCAATCGACGGACCCGCCGGATCGGGCAAATCGACCATCGCCAACCTCATCGCCGATCGATTGAAGTTCGATAAGCTCGATACGGGAGCAATGTATCGCACCGTTGCGTTTGTCTGCGCTTCTTCTGGAATCGACCTCGATGACGAAAAGGCGGTGACCGCCCGTGCAAACGATCTGACCATCACATTCGATACCATCGATGGCATGCAGCATGTCTTCGCCGATGGTAAAGACGTTTCTCGCGAAATCCGCACTCCAGAGACCGATCGTATCGTTTCCAAAGTTTCAGCCTATCCGGACGTGCGAAAGGCGCTTCTTCGATGCCAGCGCCATTTTGCCGCAACCCGCAATGTTGTCGCAGAGGGTCGCGATATCGGCACCGTCGTATTCCCCAACGCACAGGTCAAAGTGTTCCTGACCGCCGACCCACGCGAGCGCGCCCGTCGCCGCGTGCTGCAGCGTCACCAAAATGACGCCCAGCCGCTCAGCGCAGAGCAGCTCGAGGCCGAGGTCGACGAAACCCTCGACGCCCTCAAACAGCGCGACAAACTCGATAGCAGCCGCGAGGTCGCGCCGCTCGTTCCCGCCGAGGACGCGGTGCATGTCGACTCCACCGCCCACACCATCGACGAGGTCGTCCGCATTATCGAGGACCTCATCAACCAAAGGAGGTAGCCCATGCGCCTGTTTAAGCAGACGCCCGAGGATTACTACAACGCCCCCTACGCCGAGTTCCCGGCGCTCATCCGCGGCACCGTCGTCGTGGTCATGGCTATTCTGTGGGTCTTCTCCAAGCTTATGTGGCGCTGGAAGGTCGAGGACGCCGACCTGCTGTTTGAGCGCCAGGAAGGCCGCGGCAGCGTAGTCATCTGCAACCACACCTCGATGGCCGAACTCTTGGCCGTGGAGACGGCGCTGTTCTTTGGCGGTCGCCGTATTCGCCCCATCTTTAAGTCCGAGTTTGCCAAGAGCAAGATCGTACGCTGGGCCTTTAGCCGCGTGGGCGGCATTCCCGTCGAGCGCGGCACCGCCGACATGAAGTGTCTGCGCGCCGCCCAGCATGCACTGCAGCGCGGTGAGGATGTCCTGATCTTCCCCGAGGGTACGCGCATCCGCTCGCGCGAGATCAAGCCCGAGGTTCATGGCGGCTTTGCGCTCATCGCCCAGATGGGCAAGGCGCCCGTCAACCCGCTCGCCATCTGCGGCTGGTCCGATATTACGCCTGCGGGCAAAAAGCTCATGCGCCCCAAAAAGTGCTGGATCCGCGCCGGCAAGGCCATCTCGCTATCCGACGCACCGGCCCAGCTTAAGCGCAAGGAGCGCCTGGCATGGTTTGAGTCCGAGGCCATGAACCGCGTCTACGCCATGCGCGACGAGCTGTGCGACGAGCATCCGGGCAGGTTCTAGCCATGTGTGAGAACGTCATGAATACTGCCGCGACCGCCGCTGAGGAGGTCGTCCCCGCCATAGAAATCGCTGCCCACGCCGGCACCTGCTACGGCGTGCAACGCGCGCTCGACATGGCGTTGGCCGCCGCACCGCAGGCAGGGGAGTGCGCTCAGGTCCACACGCTGGGCCCGCTCATCCATAATCCCATCGTGGTACGCGAGCTCGCAGAGGCAGGCGTTGGTCTGGCAGACACCTTGGACGACGCCGCATCGGGCACCGTGATCATCCGCGCCCACGGTGTGGTGCCGCAGGTCATTGATGCCGCTCGCGAACGCGGTCTTACCGTGGTCGACGCCACCTGCCCCTACGTGAAGAAGGTCCATGTGGCGGCCGAGCGCCTGGTGCACGAGGGCTACCGCGTGATCGTCGTGGGCGAGCCAGGCCACCCCGAGGTCGAGGGCATTCTGGGCCACGCCGGTGATGACGCGCAGGTCGTGAGTTACGCCGCCGATGCGGACGCGCTGCCGCTCAAGGGCAAGGTGGGCCTGGTTGTGCAGACCACCCAAACCGCGCAGAACCTGGCCGAGGTTGTGGCCTCCATCACCCCACGCGTGCAGGAACTGCGCGTGATCAACACCATCTGCGCTGCCACGAGCGAGCGCCAGCAGGCGGCGGCAACCCTTGCCAACCGCTGTGATTGCATGGTTGTCGTGGGCGGAAAGAATTCGGGCAACACGCGCCGCCTGGCGCAGATTTGTGCCGATGTCTGCGAGAACACGCATCACATCGAGGAAGCTTCCGAGCTCGAGGCCACCTGGTTTGCCAACGCGCGCCACATCGGCATCACTGCCGGAGCCTCCACCCCGCAAGAACACATCGAACGCGCCGTTGCGCGCATCAAGGAGCTTTGCCGCTAATCATGGACCAGACCGTACCCGCATACGCCGCCGAGGTGGCCGATTACGGGCGCAGCCGCGACCCCGAGCCGGGTGAGGGCGCGCTCGTTAAAAACGTGCGTCCCGAATCGCCCGCATGGGATGTGGGTATCGAGCCGGGCATGCGCGTGCTCACGGTCAACGGCGAGCGGCTGACCGATATGATCGTGTGGCTCTGGGAGGCAGATGACGACACCGTCGAGCTGGAGGTATTCGATCCGCGCGACGGCACTGTCACCCCCGTGGAGCTCGACCGCTTCCCGGGAGAGGACTGGGGCCTTGAGTTCGACGGCCCCATCTTTGACGGCATGCGTACCTGCGTAAACGCCTGCGTATTCTGCTTTATGACCATGCTGCCCAAGGGCGGTCGTTCCACGCTCTACATTCGCGACGACGACTACCGCCTGAGCTTTCTACAGGGCAACTTCGTCACGCTCACGAACCTCACGGACGAAGACGTGCAAAACGTTATCGACCGCAACATGAGCCCCATGAACGTGTCGGTCCACGCCGTAAGCCCCGACGTACGCCGCCGCATGATGGGCCGTAACGCCCAGCGCGGCATGGACGTGCTTGAGGCCATCATGGCCGCCGGCATCGAGATTCACGCGCAGATCGTTTTGTGCCCCGGCATGAACGACGGCGAGGAGCTGGAAAAGACCCTGCGCTTTTGCGAGGAGCATGAACAGATCACGAGCCTGGGTATCGTGCCGCTCGGTTTTACCAAGCACCAAAATCGCTTTAGCTGGTCCTACAGCGACAAGCCCGAGCTGGCGCGCGAGACTATCGCCATGATCCGACCCTTCCAGGACCGCGCGTACGAGCGCTTTGGCCGCCACACCTTTCAGATGAGCGACGAGTTCTACCTGGACGCCGGCATCGAGCCGCCCGAGGCCGATTTCTACGACGGCTACCCGCAGTACTACGACGGCATCGGCATGATCCGCTCGTATCTGGACGAGACCGACAACGTTCTTGCCGCCGACGCCGAGCGTCTGGCCCGCGTCCGCGAGGCAATCGCCGCCCGTGGCCAGCGCCTGCTGTGCCTCTCGGGCGCCAGCGCTCGCGATACCGTGGCGCGCTTCGTGGAGTCCCCACACGGCCTTTCCGGCGCCGTCACGGCCATCAAGAACCGCTACTTTGGCGGTAACGTGGACGTGACCGGCCTCATCGTCGCGAGCGACATCCTGGAGCAGCTGCCGCAAGATCTGTCGGGGGTTATGCTCTTTGTGCCTAAGCTCATGTTCAACGCTGACGGCATGACGCTTGACGAGTATCATCGTGACGATTTACTCGCAAGCCTTACCAGTCGCGGCGCCGAGGTTCATGTGGTGTCGACCATGCCGCATGAGCTGCTCGATACCCTGGAGCACATCCTTGGCATTGTGCCTGCCGACTCTACTAATTCCGCTGACCCTATCCATTAAAGGAGAGCAGATGAAACCTATCGTCGCCGTCGTCGGACGCCCCAACGTGGGCAAGTCCACGCTCGTTAACCGCCTGGCCCAGACCTCGGACGCCATCGTCCACGAGTCCCGCGGCGTCACGCGCGACCGCTCGTATCACACGGCCGATTGGAACGGCCGCGAGTTCACCATCGTCGACACGGGCGGCATCGAGCCGCTCAAGAGCGATGACGTGTTTGCCACGTCCATCCGCGACCAGGCACTCGCCGCCGCCGAGGAAGCCGCCGTCATCCTGTTTGTGGTCGACGGCCGCACCGGCGTCACCGAGGAGGACGAATCGGTCGCCCGCATGCTCAAGCGCTGCGACAAGCCGGTTTTTCTGCTGGTGAACAAGCTCGACAACCCCGATCGCGAGAACGACAGCATCTGGGAGTTCTATTCGCTCGGCATCGGTGAGCCCACGCCGCTGTCGGCCCTGCACGGCCATGGCACGGGCGACCTGCTCGATGACATCGTGGCCCTGCTTCCGGAGGAAGAGGACGAGGTCGCAGACGAGTTCCCCGACGCGCTCAACGTGGCCATTATCGGCCGCCCCAACGCCGGTAAGTCGTCGCTGTTCAACCGCATCCTGGGAGCCGACCGCTCCATCGTGTCGAACATTGCCGGCACCACGCGCGATGCCATCGATACCGTCGTCGAGCGCGACGGCAAGCACTACCGCATGGTCGACACCGCGGGCATTCGCAAGAAGAGCACCGTGTACGAGAACATCGAGTACTACTCCATGGTCCGTGGCCTGCGCGCCATCGACCGCGCCGACGTGGCGCTGCTCGTCGTCGACTCCTCCGTGGGCGTTACCGAGCAGGACCAGAAGGTCATGGGTCTTGCCATCGAGCGCGGCTGCGCCATCGTGGTGCTGCTCAACAAGTGGGACCTGCTCGACGATGACCGCAAGCGTGAGGCCTGCATGGAGACCATCGACCGCCGTCTGGGCGTCATGGCTCCCTGGGCCCAGTACCTGCGCATCTCTGCCCTGACCGGCCGCAGCGTCGAGAAGATCTGGGCGATGGTCGACGCTGCCGAGAAGACGCGCTCGCAAAAGATCAGCACCTCGCGCCTCAACACGTTCCTCACCGACCTGCGCGAGTTCGGTCATACCGTGGTGGACGGCAAGCGCCGCCTGCGCATGCACTACGTGACCCAGACGGGCGTCAACCCGCCGACGTTCACGTTCTTCGTCAACCACAGCGACCTGGTCAATGACACCTACCAGCGTTACGTGGAGAACCGCATGCGCTCGACCTTCGACTTCGCCGGTACGCCCATTCGACTCTTCTTTAGGAAGAAGGAGCAAAAGGATGCTTAATCCGATCCTGCTGACCGCCATCTGCGCCGTGGTCTCGTTCTTTATCGGGGCGATTCCGTTTGGCCTGATCCTGGGCCGCGTGTTCTACCACACCGACATTCGCAAGGCGGGCTCCGGCAACATCGGCACCACCAACGCCCTGCGCGTAGCCGGCCCCAAGGTGGCCGCGCTCACGCTGCTGTTCGACTGCCTTAAGGGCGCCATCTGCGTCCTTATCGCGCGTCCGCTCATCGCGAGCGTGGGCTATGGCTTTCCGCCGAGCATCATGGCTCCCGGTGCCGCCGGTGACTGGATGATCGGCGTCATTTGCCTGGCTGCCGTGTGGGGACACATCTTCTCGCCCTACCTTAACTTCCACGGCGGCAAGGGTATCGCCGTGGGCTTGGGCGTGATTCTTGCCTGGTACTGGCCCATTGGTCTGTCGCTGCTGGGTATGTTTATCGTTGCCGTCGCCATCACCAAGTTTGTGTCGGTGGGCTCGCTTGCCGCCGCCATCGGTCTTCCCATCGCTGCCTGTGCGGTCTTTCCGTACAGCAGCCTGGGCCTCAAGTTTTGCATGGCGATGATCGGCATCACCGTAGTGTGGGCCCATCGCGCGAACATCAAAAAGCTCATGACCGGTAAGGAGTCCAAGCTCTCGTTTACCAAGCGCGTCACAGAGCCCGATGATAAATAGGAGAGAGTCATGAATGTTGCGCTGATTGGCTCCGGCTCCTGGGGAACCGCCGTCGCCGGCCTTGCCGCCGCGCGAGCCGCGCGCGTGACCATGTGGGCTCATAGCGAGCAGACGGCCGCCGGCATTAACGGCGAGCACCGTAATCCCCGCTATCTGGTGGACTACGTGCTGCCGGAAAATGTTGGCGCCACCACGGACCTGGCCCAGGCGCTCGACGGCGCCGAGGCCATCATCTTTGCCGTGCCCTCGACGCACCTGCGCAACGTCTGCCACCAGGCGGCGCCTTTCATCGCGGAAAGGACGCCTGTTCTGTGCCTCACCAAGGGCATCGAGCCCGATTCCGGACTGCTCATGAGCGAGGTCATTGCCAGCGAGATCGGCAACGAGGCGCGCGTGGCGGCGCTCTCGGGTCCCAACCATGCCGAGGAAATCTGCCGCGGCGGACTTTCGGCCGCCGTCATCGCCAGTAAAGACCAGCAGGTGGGGGAGACCTTTAAGGAGCTGCTGCTTTCCACGGACTTCCGCATCTACCTGTCGCAGGACATGACCGGCGTCGAGGTCTGCGGCGCCATGAAAAACGTCATCGCCATCGTGTGCGGCATCTCAGCCGGCTCAGGTGCGGGCGATAACACGCTCGCTCTCATCATGACACGCGGCCTGGCCGAGATCAGCCGCCTGGTGCACGCCCGCGGCGGCCAGGCCATGACCTGCATGGGGCTTGCCGGAATGGGCGACCTTATCGCCACCTGCACTTCGGAGCATTCGCGCAACCGCACCTTTGGCTACGAGTTCGCTCATGGCGTGTCGCTCGACGAGTACCAGGCCCGCACGCATATGGTGGTCGAAGGTGCCGTCGCGGCCCGCAGCGTCAGCGAGCTCGCCCGTTCACTGGGCGTAGACATTCCGCTCACCTTTGCCGTGGAGCAAACGCTCTACAACGGTGTTACTTTGGATAGGGCGCTCGAGATTCTCACCGACCGCGTCCCCTCTCAAGAGTTCTACGGACTCGCCGACTAACGCAGAAAGGCTACTAACATGGGTTCCATCAAAATCGCTCCGTCCATCCTTTCGGCCGACATGGCCAACCTCAAAGGCGAGCTCGACAAGATCGCCGGTGCCGACTACGTGCACTTCGATGTCATGGACGGTCACTTTACCGGCAACCTGACCTTTGGCGTTGACATCCTTAAGGCCGTCAAGCGCTCCACCGATGTACCGGTCGACGCGCACCTGATGGTGTCGAACCCCGATGAGACGGTCGATTGGTACGCAGACGCCGGCGCCGACATGATCACCGTGCACTACGAGGCCTCCACGCACCTGCACCGCACGCTCACCCATCTGCAGCAGCGCGGCGTCAAGGCCGGTGTGGTGCTCAACCCCGCCACGCCCGTCTGCGTGCTCGAAAGCATCATCGACGTTGTCGATATGGTGCTGCTGATGAGCGTGAACCCCGGCTTTGGCGGCCAGAGCTTTATCCCCCGTACCATCGCCAAACTGCACGAGCTTACGGCCATGTGCGAGCGTCACGGCGTTTCGCCCCTCATCGAGGTCGACGGTGGTATTTCTTCCAAGAACATCGCAGACGTCGTCAAGGCCGGCGCCAACGTGCTCGTAGCCGGCTCCGCCGTATTTAAGTCCGAAGATCCCGCTGCCGAGGTTGCGCTGCTGCAGAAGCTGGGCAACGAGGCCGCACAGGAGGCATAAACCCTTATGACCGCAGGTCAAAACCGCATACCCGTGAATCTTGACTATGCCGCCTCGACGCCCATGCGCGCCGAGGCGCTCCTTGCGCAGCGCGAATATGACGACAGCGAGCTTGCCGGCGTCAACCCCAACTCGCTGCATTCGCTCGGCCGCAAGGCCGCCGCACGCCTTGAAGTCGCCCGTCGCGAGATCGCCCGTAGCTTTGGCGCACGTGTTCGCCCGTCCGAGATTATCCTTACCAACGGCGGCACCGAGGCCAACCAGCTGGCGCTGCTCGGTCTTGCCGAGGGCGCCCGTCAGCGCGATCGCAAACGCGATCGTGTCATCGTTTCGGCCATCGAGCACGATTCGATTCTGGATAACCTGCCACTGCTGCGTGCCGCCGGCTTTACTGTCGACCTGGTACAGCCCTGCCGCGCAGGATACATTGAGCCCGCTGCGCTCACGGAGCTGCTCGGCGACGACGTGGCGCTTGTGAGCATTATGGTCGCCAACAACGAGACCGGCGTGGTGCAGCCCATCCGCGAGCTGGCCGCCGCCGCACATGCTGCCGGCGCCTTGTTTCATACCGATGCCATCCAGGGCTACTTGCATATTCCGCTCGATGTCACCGAGCTGGGCGTCGATGCCATGACCGTTGCCGCGCACAAGATCGGCGGTCCCGTGGCATCCGGTGCGCTCTACCTTAAGAACCGCACGCCGCTGCGCCCCCGAATCTTTGGCGGTGGACAGGAAGCCGGCCGTCGCGCCGGTACGCAGGATCTGCGCACGCAGCTGGCTTTTGCCGCTGCCGCTTCCGTACTGCTGCCGAATGTAGGCCGGGAGCGCGCGATGCTGCAGGCCCTGTCCGATAAGCTCTACGCCACACTTACGGCCCATCCTCGCATTCACGCTACGATGGGCGACTACGCGCAGGCAGATCGTCTGCCGGGCATGGTTTCGATCTACGTCGACGGCATGGACTCCGAGGAGCTCATCATCAAGCTCGACGCCGCCGGCTTTGAGGTTTCGGCCGGATCGGCTTGCTCGAGCGGCAGCATGGACCCGAGCCACGTGCTCAGCGCCATGGGTATTGGCCGCGAGCAGGCGCTGGGTGCGCTGCGTATCTCCTTCGATGACCGCGTGAACCCTGCCGATCTGGACGAGTTCGCCCAGACGCTGCTCTCGATCGTGGGTGCCGCATGATCGTTTCCGAGCTTGAACGCGCGCTGCTAGAGCGCTATCCCAAAGCGGATGCCGAGGGCTGGGACCATGTTGGGCTATCTGTGGGAGACCCCGTCGCCGAGATTACTGGCGTTGCCTGCGCACTCGACGCGACCGAGGTCAACGTGCACCGCGCTCTCGAGGCCGGCGCCAACGTGCTGCTGACGCATCATCCCATCTATATCAAGGCGCCCGAGGCCTTTTGTCCGGCCAATTCTTCTCGCCCCCAGTGCAGCTCGGCGCTGTACGAGGCAGCCCGTTGCGGCGTGAGCATCATCTCGCTTCACACCAATCTGGACCGCTCGCACGAGGCGCGCGTCTGCCTAAGTGAGCTGCTGGGCACCGAGCCCCTGAGCTCGCTGGAGCATGTGGACGACCCCGAGGCCTGCGGCCTTGGCGCACTTGCAACGCTTGGCGACCCCTGCACCCTGCGCGATCTCGCCGCCCGCGCCGCCACGGCCTTTGGCAGCGACCCGCGCGTGTGGGGCAAAGCCGAGCACCCGTGCCGCAACGTCGCCATTTTGGGCGGCTCCCTCGGCGACTTTGGAGAGCTTGCCATAGCCGCGGGCGCAGATGTCATTGTGACCGGAGAGGCAGGCTACCATGTGGCGCAGGATCTTGCACTGCGCGGTCTGCCCGTCATTCTGCTCGGTCACGACCGCTCCGAAGAACCGTTCGTGGATATCTTGATGAACTCTGCAGTTGACGCCGGGGTCGACCCCCGTCATACGATTAAAATACTGAACCCTTGCCAATGGTGGACTGTGACAAAAGGAGAGAACTTATGAGCGCCGGCGCTACGCTACTCAAGCTGCAACAGATCGATTTGGAGCTCGCCCGCAACAAGAGCGAACTTGCCAATATGCCGGAGCTCAAGGAGCTCGCATCCAAGCGCAAGACCTATGTGAAGCTCAAGTCCGAAATGACCAAGCTCTACGCCCAGCGCAAGGACCTGGACATTGAGCTCGACGACCTCAACACCACCGAGATTCAGACCAATAACGCCATCGAGGCTGCCAAGAAGCGTCACGTCGACGGTTCCGATTACCGCGAGGTTCAGGACCTGGAGAACGAGCTCGCCACCCTGGCCAAGCGTCTGGACAAGATCGAGCACACCCGCAAGGATGTCGTTGTCGCCCATAAGGAGGCGCTCGACCGCGAGACTCGCGCGCAGGCCATCATCGCCAAGTTCGAGGAGGGCGTGAAGGCCGATACCAAGGCTGCCCGCGCCAAGGCTGCCGATCTGCAGGCTCAGATCGATGCCGCAACCAAGGAGCGCACCGCCCTTGCCGCCACGCTGCCGACTGACGTGCTCACCGACTACGAGCGTCTGCTCAAGCAGTTCCGCGGCCTGGCCGTCGAGACCATCCAGGGCAACATTCCCACCATCTGCCACACCGCGCTGCAGGCATCGTCCATGAGCGACCTCAACCACGACGGTAGCGAGATCGCGCACTGCCCGTATTGCCACCGCCTGCTGGTGCTTCCCAGCAAGGAAGCCTAACGATGACGGCGGCATTCAACAATTCAATGCAACTTGAGGGAAAAACGATCCTGCTGGGTATTACCGGCGGGATCGCCGCCTATAAGTCGTGCAATATCGTGCGCCTGCTGCAAAAGCGCGGCGCGCGCGTCAAGGTCGTTATGAGCGAGCATGCCACGGAGTTTGTGGGGCCGCTTACCTTCCGCGCGCTCACCAACGAGCCGGTCGCGGTGGGCCTGTTCGACGACCCCTCCGACCCCATCCACCACATTTCGCTCGCGCAGGAGCCCGACCTTGTGGTCGTGGCGCCCGCCACGGCCAATATCATCGCCAAGATGGCAAATGGCATTGCCGATGACCTCATCTCCACGACGCTGCTTGCCACGCCGCGACCCATTGTGATCGCGCCGGCCATGAACAATGGCATGTGGAAGGCGCCGGCAACCCAGGCCAATATGGCCACGCTGCGCGACCGCGGGGTGCACGTGGTTGGTCCCGGCAGTGGCTACCTTGCCTGCGGCGACGTTGACACGGGACGCATGAGCGAGCCCGAGGGCATCGTCGAAGCCATCTGCGAGGTGCTCAGTCCCGTGCCGCAAGACCTGGCGGGCAAGCGCATCGTCATCACTGCCGGCCCCACGCATGAGCCAATCGACCCCGTGCGCTTCATTGGCAACCGTTCGTCGGGCAAGATGGGCATCGCCCTGGCAGGGGAGGCCGTACGCCGCGGCGCTGCGGTCACGCTCGTGCTGGGACCGACGTCGCTCGATGTCCCCCGCGGCGTAGAGTGCGTGCGCGTGCAGACCGCCGCAGAGATGCTGCAGGCGGCGTTAAACGCCTTCCAGACGGCCGACGCTGCCATTTGCGCTGCGGCCGTCGCCGACTACACTCCCGTATCCCCTGCGGACCACAAACTCAAAAAGCCCAACGAGCACTTGGATCGCATCGAGCTCGTCGAGACGGTTGATATTTTGGCTGAGCTCTCGCGCCAGAAGGGCGAGCGCCGTGTGATTGGATTTGCAGCCGAGACTGATAACGTCGTGGAGTACGCACAGCGCAAACTTGCCCGCAAGGGTTGCGATGCCATTATCGCCAACGATGTCTCGCGCGCCGATTCGGGCTTTGGAACCGACACCAATAAGGCCTGGATTGTGAGCACGGCAGGTACGCAAGAACTTCCCGTACTAACAAAACCCCAGCTCGCAGATACAATTTTGGACTTGCTCAAAAATAATTAAAAAAGTTCTTGCACAAGTCCAAAGTTTCGGGTTAATATACTCCTTGTTGCGAGCGAGAGCAGTGCAACAAACAAAAGCTTCGGGACGTGGCGCAGCTTGGTAGCGCACTTGACTGGGGGTCAAGGGGTCGCTGGTTCGAATCCAGTCGTCCCGACCAGAAGTTTGCAGGTCAGGCACCTAGTGCCTGACCTTTTTTTGAATCATCATGATTAATTTGCTTAAAGCAACAACTTTCCCGATCGATGTAATCACCAAATCAAAACGTGTACATCAACCACCTAAGATGCCGAAAAATGTCGTTTTTGGAGGCTGATGTACACAAAAGCGATAGACATCCCGCCCGATACCGTCCTCCACATGTCTGGACTCTCTATGCTTACGCTGGATAGACATCGCCAGAACGGGTATAGTATCGAAAGTTTTGTCGTTTACCAGCGGGGGAGTCCTGTGGGCATCAAAAAGAAGATCAAAAAGGAGCTTATCGGCACTTCCGATTACCCGTCGAATAAGATCTTTACGATCTCCAATCTCATTACCTTTACGCGCCTGGTCCTCACGCTCGTCTTCCTGTACCTGTTTGTGACGGACAACAACCGTGTCGTCGCCATTGTCATCTATGCCATCGCGGCCTCCACCGACTGGATGGACGGCCAGATTGCCCGCATGACCAAAACGGTCTCGTGGCTCGGCAAGGTCATGGACCCCATCTGCGACCGCGCGCTGTTGTTTACGGGCGTTCTGGGTCTGGTAGTCCGCGGCGAGCTTCCCATCTGGGTCTGCGTGCTCATTATCGGCCGCGATATCTACCTGGGCATCGGCACGCTCATCGTGCGCCATTACCACCGTCGCCCCATCGACGTCGTCTTTCCCGGCAAGATTGCCACGGCACTGCTTATGACTGGCTTCTCGCTCATGCTGCTTGGGTTCCCCGTCGTTGATGGCTGGCATCTGCTGCCCGCCACGTTCACGGCATTCCCGGGCCTCAACGGCAGCTCGGTGCCCCTCGGCATCTTCTTTGTGTACGGCGGCGTCATCTTCTCCATGCTCACCGCCGTCATCTATTCCGTTAAGGGAGGGGCGGCCATTAAGCAGGCCATAGCGCATCCCGAGGACGAGGACACCGACTTTCTCAACCCCGAAATCGAAGACTGATTCATTGGGGTATGATTACGTACGGTACATTCTTTGCGGCGTGGCCGCGTTAGATAGGGGTTGTCATGGACAACAAGGTTAATAATATGCCTCAGAACGATAAGACTGCGGACGCTACCTGCGTTTTCCGTGTTCCTTCGAGCGATGTCACCGTTCCCGACCTTATGGCCAACGTGCGCATCACCGCTCCGGTTCTGTCCATCGTCAAGGGCCCGCAGACCGGAGCTGCCTTTGAGCTCGAGGACGACGTGACCACCATCGGCCGCGATCCCGCGAACGGCATCTTCCTCAACGACATGACCGTCTCGCGCAGCCACGCACGCATTATTCGTGAGGGCCTGGGCGCCCGTATTGAGGATCTGGGCTCGCTCAACGGCACCTGGGTCGACGGCGCCATCGTCAACGGTGCTCCGCTGCACGACGGCTCTTCCGTTCAGATCGGTACGTTCACGCTCATCTACCACGAGAGCACGCCGGAGCGCATCGAAACCGGTGAGTAGGTAATGGCCGAACGCAACTATCTGAGTATCGGCCAGGTCGTCAATCTACTTCGAGGCGCATACCCCGATCTATCGAACTCAAAAATTAGATTTCTAGAAGATGAGGGGCTCATCACCCCTCATCGTACGCCTAAGGGGTATCGCCAGTACTCCAAGGAAGACGTTGACCGTCTCGAGGTCATCCTGCACCTGCAGAAGACCCGCTACATGCCGCTCAACGTCATTAAGCAGCGCTTGGAAAACGCAACGGACCTTTCCACTTTGGCTTACGAGGTGGGTCTTCTGTCCGATGTTCCGCTTAAGACGGAGCCCAAGGAAACCAAGCAAAAGCTGCATCCCATCGAGACCATTCCCGACATGCTCGGCGTTGAGATTTCATTTATCCGCTCCCTTGCCGAGAACGATCTTATCCGCATCATCAAGAGCCCACAGAACCGAGAGCTCGTCGATGGCCGAGATTTCCCGATTATCCGTTACTGCTCGGAGCTTTCGCGCTTCCACATTGAGCCGCGCAACCTGCGTCAGTACGTATCGTCGGCAAATCGCGAGTCTTCGATGTTTGAGCAGGTTCTCGTGAGCATGCTCGGCATGGATACCTCCGATGACGAGCGCGACGCCAAGCTCGAGCGCGCTTTTAAGAAGCTGCACGACCTCACCGAGGGTGTGCACACCGCGCTCCTTAAGAACCGCGTCTTTGAGTCGCTCAACGCCGTGGTCGAGGACGCTGACATCGATGCGCTCGACGAGGAGATCGCACGTTCCGAATCTACCAAGGCAAAAACCGAGGAGGCAAGCGCTTCTATGGTTGCCGCGCACGACGAGTCGCTCGTGCAGCCGTCCAAGGTCGTCGTCCCCTCGCATAACCCGTCTGCTAACACGGGCAAATAACCGCCGTCCACCCGGCAATCCATGAAAGGTCACGCCATGTACGACTTCGAATCTCATATTGTCGATATCCCCGACTATCCCGAGCCCGGAGTCGTCTTTAAGGACATCACACCGCTCTTTGGCAATCCCGAGGCCCTGAAGGCTATGGTGGATGCCCTTGCCGAGCATTTTGCCGACATGGGCATTACCAAGGTCGTAGGACCCGAGGCCCGCGGCTTTATGGTCGGTGTGCCCGTGGCCGTCGCCCTGGGTGCCGGCTTTGTTCCCGCACGTAAGCCCGGTAAACTGCCGCGCAAGACGGTCAGCGAGAGCTACGAGCTCGAGTATGGAACGGATTCCATCGAGATTCACGCCGATGCCATTACCTCTAAAGATACCGTGTTGATTCTGGACGACTTGGTCGCGACGGGCGGAACCGTTGAGGCAACAGGTAAACTGGTGCGAGATATGGGCGCAAAGCTCGTGGGTTACGGTTGTATCCTTGAGCTTGCGTTTCTCAACCCGCGCGATAGGCTCACGTCGTCTGACGACGATGTTGAACTCTTTAGCTTGGTGACGGTAGACTAGCCGTTACCCTTAGTATTGGAAAGGAAGCTTCATGCGCACAGCAAACACGCACCGAAATATGGCACGCTGCGCTGCTACGGCAACCCTCGCTTGTGTTTTGGGTCTGGGCCTCACGGCTCCGGCCTACGCCGATACCGCATCCGATCTTGCCGCTGCCCGTACCAAGCTCGAGCAGATCGGCACCCAAACCCAGCAAATTCATGAAGAGCTCTCAGCACAGACGCAGGAGCTTGATCAGACTGCAGGCGAGATCACGCAAAAGCAGCAAGAGATCGCCGAGGGTCAGGCAAAGCTTTCGACCTACGTTGCCGGTGAGTACAAGACCGGCGGCCTGAGTCTCCTTCAGGTTCTGACGGGCGTCGACGATCTGGGCGACATGCTCAACCGTCTGTTCTACTACGGCAAGGTTTCCGACAAGCAGGCCCAGACCATTCAGGAGGTCAAGGACCTTAAGCAGCAGCTCACCGATAAGCAGGCCGAGCAGGAGAAGAACGTCGCCGCGACGCAGAAGAAGGTCGACGAGCTCAATGCCCAGCAGGCTGAGGCCCAGAGT
>USFU01000026.1 GCA_900554135.1 uncultured Collinsella sp.
TCGCTCTGTGCGTCGCCAATGTCGTAGCGCACCTCATGGTGATGCCGAGCTTGCCTGCGCAGATTCCCACGCACTGGGGCGCGAACGGCGCCGTCGACGGTTGGGGTCCTAGCTGGATGGCCTCCGCGCTCGGCGCGCTGCCTCTGGCGCTTCTCGCAATGTTCTGCGTGGTGCCGCGCATCGACCCCAAAGGCGAGGCATATCGAACCTCGGGCAAGTTCTATCAGGGCTTCGTAATCGCCTTCACCTTGTTCATGTGCGCCATAAGCTGGCTGGGAGAGCTTACGGTCTGGGGCGTGGTGCCGGCGGTCGGTTCGGTTAACGTGCTGATTTCCGGTGTTGTCGGTTTGCTGTTCATCGGCGTAGGCAACTACTTGCCGCGTGTGAAGCAGAACTATACGCTCGGTATCAAGACACCTTGGGCGCTTGCCGATCCCGAGAACTGGCGCCGTACGCAGCGTTTTGGCGGCGCCTGCTTTATGGTGCTGGGTATTGGCCTGATTGTGATGGGCGTGGCAGGCAGCGTGCTTTCGAGTGAAGTCGTCGCCGCGGTGATTGCGGTTCTGGCGTTTGGTTCGGTTGGAGCCGTCTACGTCTACTCGTATCTGTTGTGGCGCAAATCGCAGCGAGCCGCTCGTTAAGGTTGCGGAAAACTAACGTACGCAGTTCATAGTATGTTCCGGGGGACTTTTCCCAGGTAGTATTAGGGGGTGTGGGCAACCATGCCCCTTTTTCGTTACGTTTCAGAGCTGGTTTCCTCATTTCGTTTCTACTAAAGCGAATCAAGAATAGGGAAACAGCAGGTAGAAAGGATAGAACAGGCAAATGGCAGAGTTTATCTACCAGATGTATCAGGCTCGCAAGGCCCATGGCGACAAGGTAATCCTTGACGACGTGACCCTGAGCTTCTACCCCGGTGCCAAGATCGGCGTCGTGGGTCCCAACGGCATGGGCAAGTCGACCCTGCTCAAGATCATGGCCGGCATCGAGGAAGTTTCCAACGGCGATGCCAGGCTCACCCCCGGCTACACCGTGGGTATCCTGCAACAGGAGCCGCCGCTCGACGACGACAAGACCGTCATCGAGAACGTGCGCATGGCGTTTGGCGACATGATTGCCAAGGTCGATCGCTTCAACAAGATCGGCGAGGAGATGTGCGACCCGGACTGCGACATGGACGCCCTCATGGCCGAGATGGGCAAGCTCCAGGACGAGATCGACGCCGCTGATGGCTGGGATATCGATTCCAAGCTCGGCCAGGCCATGGACGCCCTGCAGCTGCCCGATTCCGACATGCCGGTCAACGTGCTTTCCGGCGGCGAGCGCCGTCGCGTGGCCCTGTGCAAGCTGCTGCTCGAGGCTCCCGACCTGCTGCTGCTTGACGAGCCCACAAACCACCTAGACGCTGAGTCGATCCTGTGGCTCGAGCACTTCCTTCACAACTACCAGGGCGCGGTGCTTGCCGTCACGCACGATCGCTACTTCCTGGATAACGTTGCCGAGTGGATCTGCGAGGTCGACCGCGGTCACCTTTATCCCTACAAGGGCAACTACTCCACGTATCTGGAGACCAAGGCCGCCCGTATCGAGGCGCAGGGCAACCGCGACGCCAAGCTCGCCAAGCGCATGGAGGCCGAGCTCGAGTGGGTACGCAGCTCGCCCAAGGCTCGCCAGGCCAAGAACAAGGCTCGTCTGGCTCGCTACGAGGAGATGGAGGCCGAGGCCCGCGCAAGCCAGAAGCTCGACTGGACCGATATCCGCATTCCCGTTGGACCGCGTTTGGGTAACAAGGTGCTCGAGGCCCATCACCTGCACAAGGAGTTCGATGGCCGCGTGCTCATCGATGACCTTTCGTTCACCCTGCCGCGCAACGGCATCGTGGGCGTCATCGGCCCCAACGGTGTGGGCAAGACCACGCTGTTCAAGACCATCGTGGGCCTGGAGCCGCTGACTTCGGGCGAGCTCGAGGTGGGCGAGACCGTCAAGATCTCCTATGTCGATCAGAACCGTTCCGGCATCGACCCCGATAAGAACCTATGGGAGGTCGTCTCGGACGGCCTGGACCACATGATGGTCGGCGAGACCGAGGTCCCCAGCCGCGCGTACGTGGCGAGCTTTGGCTTTAAGGGCCAGGACCAGCAGAAGCGCGCTGGCGTGCTCTCCGGTGGCGAGCGCAACCGTCTGAACCTGGCGCTCACGCTCAAGCAGGGCGGCAACCTGCTGCTCCTCGACGAGCCCACGAACGACCTCGACGTCGAGACGCTGTCCTCGCTCGAAGCGGCGCTGCTCGAGTTCCCGGGCTGCTCGGTGGTCATTAGCCACGACCGTATGTTCCTGGACCGTGTTGCCACGCATATCCTGGCGTGGGAGGGCACCGATGAGAATCCGGGCAACTGGTATTGGTTCGAGGGCAACTTCGAGGCCTATCAGGCCAACCGCATCGAGCGCCTGGGCGAGGACGCAGCCCAGCCGCACCGTATTCACCGCAAGCTGACGCGTGACTAGATCGTTACGCGGTTCTGGGGTTACGCGGTTTTCCAAACCGCGTAACTGCTCGACGCTGCAAATGCCCCAGAGCGGCAATTTGACGTTCAATCGTCGCTTGCGTACCGAAGTACGCGGCGCTCCTCTTTCACGTCACCTTGCTCGCTCTGGGACATTTTCGCTGACTTATGCTCAACCTGGGAAAATAAAAACGCGGCGAACGTTTTGTGACGTTCGCCGCGTTTTGCTATTCGTTTGGTTCTTCGACTTTATCGATAGTCCAGGCGGCTCCGAGACCGCCGGCGGTGTTGCGGCGAATGCGCACGGTAACCTCGCGGCGCTCGCCGGCCTGCGTGTAGCGCAGGGGGAAGCTTGCGCGGTTTCGCGCGGCCTCGATGGCACCGCGCTCGCGGGCGATCCAGTAGTACTCGCCGACGATGCCGAGCGTGTCGGCGCCGTAGGGGAGATAGGTCGACAGCTGGTGTAGCAACGGACCGGGGCAGAAGACCTCGGTTGCGAAATCGACGGGGAAGTCCTCGGGGATGGCGGGCGCTACGGGTGCGGGGGTTGGGGCCGGAGCCGGTGCGGGTACGGGAATTTGGTCGCAAGCAGCGGCGGGCACGGATTCGATGACGGGTGCGGGCTCCGGCGTTACTTCCGGCTTGATCTCGGAATCTGCGGGCTTCACGGTGACGGGCACGTCTGCAACTGCGGCTTCAACCTCAACCTGCGTCGCGTTCTCATTCTCGACGCTCGACTTTGCCTCGATGGGCGTGGATGCCATGGTGGTGATGCCGGCGTTGGCGTTCTCGGGGTCATAGACGACCGTAAGCGAGATGGCAGGCTGCGGCGTCTCGGGTCCCGGCGTCGACTCGGTAGCGTCTTGATCGGCGGACTCGTCGGGTTGATCGTCCTCGGCCTCGTCGCCAAAGACATCGCTGTTTTGGAACGCAGGCGTCTCGGGTTGGTTGGCGGCTTCTTCGGTTGTCGACTTGGGAGCCTCGTTGAGCTCCGCAGTGGCTTCCTGCTCTGATATGACTTCGGGATCGGTCGTGGCGGCGATTTCGGTTTCGGTTTCTGCTGCTACCTCAATAGCGATTTCGATCTTTGTCTCGGGCTCGGGCTTCGGAGTGACTTCGGCCACGGGCTCGGGACGCTTAACGTGCTTGGGACGCACAGCCTTGAGGTCTTTCTCGCCGCGCTTTTTCTTTTTGTAGGACTGCTTGGCTCCCTTGGCTGCCTTGGGCTTGTCCTCGCCCTTGGCAAGGGCGGCATCCCAGGCCTCGTTGGCGATGACGGTGGCATACAGGCGGCCGCCCTTAAAGACGGTCAGCTTAATGCAGTCGTCGAGTTCCTCGAGCAACTCGCGCGTGGACTCGAAGCCCAGGTCATAAGCGGCCATGTCGCCGGCGGCGAGCGCCTCCTCGACCTGCGTCATAAACGTTTGCTTACCGCACCCAATCGCGTCGCGCAGCAGGCGATACAGATAGATGTGGTTGCCCAGTGAGAGCGTGGGCTTAACTATTGTCTTGCTCATGGCAAATCTCCTCTTTACACATGTAAAGCATCTTACCATCGCATGGCGTTCGCCATGGCGGCGCCCAAGGCAAACGGGCGCGAACCGCTTTCGATTCGCGCCCGTTGTACTGGTCGGTTATCTATGAGAGGCAAATGTGCTTAGTTGCCCGATGCCGTGCCTTGGCTCGAGTTGTCAGATGCCGTGCCGGACGCGGTTCCGCTCGAGCTGTTGGTGCTGCTGTTGTCGGTAGATCCCGTGCCCGACGTATTGCCGCTCGTCTGGTCGCCCGTGCTCGGTTGAGAGCCGTCAGTCGTTTGGCTTGAGTCGGTCGTGCCGGATTGCGTGCCGCTGTTGTTCGCAGAGGAATCGACGCCCTGCGATTGATCGGGGGTGTTCGAGGACGAGTCGGCGGATGCGGGGGTGCCCTGCGAGTCGTCCTGCTGGCTTTGCGATTGACTGGAGCTATCCGCGTCGCTCTCGGTCGTGCGCGACGAAAGGATCGGCTCGGGACGCTCACCCAGACCCTCGCCGGCGGTGGTGATAAGGATGGCGCCGGTGCAGGCGATGACCGCGACGATGGCGATGGCAATCGAGAAGATGATGACCTTCTTTTGCGTCTGGCTGCGCTCTGCCGCGGCCTTGGCGCGCAGGCTGTTAGGGGCGACGCGGGCCGTGGTCGCGCGTCCCGCAATCTGGCACATCTCCTGCGTAGTCGCGGCGCCGCCCAGGTGCTCCTCGGCATTAAACTCAACGGGCTCGTAGGCGCCGGCGGGGTAGTCGACGTCGGCGTGCGTGCCCTTGAGGGCTTCGGCGCTGGCAGAGATAAAGTGGCGGTAGACCTGCGAGGACACAACGGTGATGACCGAGCTCACAGCGGCACCGATCACCGATCCGGCGATACCGATCTTGGAGGCAAGCGCGACGCTCGTAGCGGCGGCTGCGGCGCCGGCGATGATCTGGGGAATGGAAATGTCGTCAAACAGGCCTTTTTTGGGCGCGATGGCCATGGTCTGGCCGATGGAATGGTTTTCGTGAACGCCGTTGTTGAGCGATGCCGGCGTCATGACACGTGTGCGCGGCGCGTCGGTGTACTTGGTTGTCATACGGGGTCCTCCCGGTGTAAATCTGCTTCGTTTCGTGTAGCCCTCAGGGTACCCACCAGATGTGAATCGTGCGTGACGTTTAACAGATACCATCAACTCATCAATAGCTCACCAAGTTGGTGGGATGCGGTTACACCCGGCGGTTGAACTACAATAGGGCTTGCTAATTGTTGTGAATGGCGTCTACGCACGGGAGCATTCTTATGAATCTTCACCTTTCTCAGTCTGATGGCTTTTTGCGTGTGGCGGCGGCGTCGCCGCAGATTCGCGTCGCCGATGTCGAGGGCAATGCCGAGGTTGCGTTAGCGGCTGCTCGCGCGGCTGTCGAGCGCGGCGTTCGTGCTCTGGTGCTGCCCGAGCTCAACTTGTGCGGCTATACCGCGGCCGATCTGTTCCATAACCGCACATTACTGCATGCCTGCGAGGCTGCTTTGGTGCATATCCTCGATGAGACTCGCGAGCTGCCGATTGTCTTTACCATCGGTCTTCCCGTTGCAGTTGCTGAGAATATCTACAACTGCGCCGCCGTGTGCTGCGCGGGTGAGCTTTTGGGCCTCACGGCCAAGAAGTATCTGCCCAACTATGGCGAGTTCTATGAGCGCCGTTGGTTTGCTCCGGCGCCTGCGGATCCCGTGTGGGTTGAATTTGCCGGTCAGGGTCCGGTCCCGTTGGGTTCGGGGCTTGTCTACCATTGCTGTGATGAGGGCGCCGAGGACCTGGTGCTGGGCGTTGAGGTCTGTGAGGACCTGTGGGTGCCGGCACCTCCTTCGACCGAGATGGCGCTTGCCGGTGCCACGGTGATTCTCAACCCGTCGGCCTCGGACGAGATTATCGGCAAGGCGGATTACCGCCGCAGCCTTATCTCTAACCAAAGCGCGCGCCTGTACTGCGCCTATGCCTACGCGGACGCGAGCGAGGGCGAGTCCACGACCGATATGGTCTTTGCGGGCGAGAACCTCGTCTATGAAAACGGATCTAAGCTCGCCGCCACGAAGCTCCTCACCTGCGATATGGCGGTGGCCGACGTCGATCTTGACCGTCTGGTTGCCGAGCGCCGTCGCTCGACGACGTGGACGCGTCCGGACGATGCGCCGGAGGCCACGACCGTTGAGTTTTCGTTTGAGGGAACGCTCACCGAAGATCCCGCCTTGCGCGATGCCTGCGATATCGACCGCGTCTTCCCGCGCGCGCCATTCGTTCCGGCGGATCATGGTGACCTGGCCGAGCGCTGCGAGACCATCCTCGACCTGCAGACCGCCGGCCTCAAGACCCGCTTGGCCCATACGGGTACCAAAGCGGCCGTCATCGGCCTTTCGGGCGGTCTCGATTCCACGCTGGCGCTGCTCGTGACCGTTCGTGCGTTCGACGCCCTAGGCCTGCCGCGCACGGGCATCACGGCCGTCTCCATGCCGGGCTTTGGAACGACGCATCGCACTAAGTCCAATGCCGAGTCGCTCGCCCGCGACCTGGGTGTGAGCTTCCGCGAGGTCTCGATCCATGCAGCCGTGGAGCAGCATTTTAAGGACATCGAGCACGACCCGGCCGTCCAGGATGTGACCTATGAGAACAGCCAAGCGCGCGAGCGCACGCAGATCCTTATGGACCTCGCTAACCAAGCGGGCGGCTTTGTCATCGGCACGGGCGACCTGTCCGAGCTGGCGCTCGGCTGGGCCACGTACAACGGTGACCACATGAGCATGTATGCCGTCAACGCGAGCGTGCCCAAGACGCTCGTGCGCCATCTGGTTCGCTATGCGGCCGATGTCTTTGGCGGTCGCATCGCCACCACGCTGCTCGATATTCTCGACACACCGGTGTCGCCCGAGCTTTTGCCGCCGACGGGCGATGGCGAGATCGCTCAGAAAACCGAGGATCTGGTGGGTCCGTACGAGCTGCACGACTATTTCCTCTATTACCTACTGCGTTTTGGCTTTGAGCCGGGCAAGATCTACCGCATGGCGCTCAAGAGCTTTGAGGGCGTCTACGACGAGGTTA
The DNA here is from genome assembly GCA_900554135.1 of uncultured Collinsella sp. The sequence continues at coordinate 7,102 of USFU01000026.1, forward strand.
CGATTCACACGTGGCTTCGTACGTTCTACCGTCGCTTCTTTGCCCAGCAGTTTAAGCGCAGTTGCCTGCCCGACGGTCCCAAGGTGGGCTCGGTCACGCTCAGCCCGCGCGGTGACTGGCGCATGCCGAGCGACGCCAGCTCACGTCTGTGGCTTGCGCAGATCGACGCACTGCGCCCGGCCGAGTAACACCGCGCCCCGATTGGCTAAGGTTGTCTAAATTGAACCAAAACAGAGGATTCTAGCGTTACACTTTTGCAATCTGATGGCCCGTATCACGCGGCGCTCTTGTCGGAGCGCCGCGTTTTTTGTATCGAAAGGTGGCACCATGCAGGCATCGCAGCGTCTCGACCGCTTTGGCGCGGAGGTTTTCGCCTCGCTCAACAACAAGCTTCTTGCATTGAAGGCCCAGGGCAAGACCATTTACAACATGAGCGTGGGCACGCCCGACTTTAAGCCGTACGACCACGTGGTCGAGGCACTCACGCAAGCAGCCCAAGATCCCGAGATGTGGAAGTATGCCCTGCGCGACCTGCCCGAACTCAAGCAAGCTGTGTGCGATTACTATGAGCGTCGCTTTGGCGTTTCGGGCATTACGCCGTCCATGGTGCAGTCGTGCAACGGCACGCAGGAGGGCGTGGGCCATTTGGGCCTGGCTCTGCTCGATCCGGGTGATACCATCCTGGTGCCCGATCCGTGCTATCCGGTCTTTGAGGCGGGCGCTAAGATTGCCGACGCCAAGCTCGAGTACTATCCGCTGGTTGCCGAGCACAATTACCTGCCCTATGTTGCGGGTATCGATCCCGAGGTCGCTGACCGTGCCAAGTACATGATCGTGTCGCTGCCCGCCAACCCGGTAGGTTCGGTGGGCACGCCCGAGGTCTACGAGGAGATCATCGCCTTCGCCCGCGAGCACGACCTGTTGATCGTCCACGACAACGCCTATTCGGACATCGTGTTCGACGGCGAGCCGGGCGGCAGTTTCTTGCAGTATCCCGGTGCGCTCGAGGTGGGCGTGGAGTTCTTCTCGCTCTCCAAGTCGTTTAACGTCACCGGCGCACGCATCGGCTTTTTGGTCGGCCGCGAGGACGTGGTCTCGGCCTTCGCCAAGCTGCGCAGCCAGATCGACTTTGGCATGTTCTTCCCGATCCAGAAGGCGGCTATTGCTTGCCTGAACGGTCCGCGCGATGAGGTCGAGGCGCAGCGCCTGAAGTACCAGGAGCGTCGCGATGCCCTGTGCGACGGTCTTGAGGGCCTGGGCTGGGAGCGCCCCAACGCTCATGGCTCCATGTTTGTGTGGGCAAAGCTTCCCGGCGGCCGCACCGACTCGATGGCGTTTTGCGAGGAGCTCATGGAGAAGGCCGGAGTCGTCGTGACGCCGGGCGCGAGCTTTGGCCCCTCGGGCGAGGGGCACGTGCGTATGGCGCTGGTGCTGCCGCCCGACCAGATTGCGCTGGCAGTCGAGGCTATTCACGAAGCGGGCCTGTATTAGGGATTCGTTTCTGCGAGTCAATAGTTCGAAACCGATTTCGTGCAGTTATTATACGAATTCTGCAAACAATTTCGGTAAACGGTCGATATTTGGCTGCAATAGGAGCATAATCAAAGTCCCGATTGGATGTATTGGGATTACGGCAAGCCGCTCGGGTCGCCCTGGGCGGTTTGTTTGTGGAGAGAGATGGGAGTTTGTAATGGTTAACGAGAAGAAGGTCGCTATTGTCGGCTGCGGTTTCGTCGGTTCGTCTTCGGCGTTCGCACTGATGCAGAGCGGTCTGTTCTCCGAGATGGTCCTCATCGACGTGGACAAGAACCGCGCCGAGGGCGAGGCCCTGGACATCGCGCACGGCATGACGTTTGCCGAGCCGATGAAGATCTACGCTGGCGATTACTCTGATGTCGCCGATGCCGCCATGATCGTCGTCACCGCTGGCGCTGCCCAGAAGCCCGGCGAGACCCGCCTGGACCTGGTCAACAAGAACGTCAGCATCTTTAAGTCCATTATTCCCGAGATTAAAAAGTCCGGCTTTGACGGCATCCTGCTGATCGTCTCTAACCCGGTTGACGTTCTGACCTACGCCGCCATCAAGATGTCCGGCCTGCCCGAGGGCCACGTTATCGGTTCCGGCACCGTGCTCGACACCGGTCGTCTGCAGCAGATGCTCGGTGCCCACGTCGAGGTCGATCCGCGCGACGTTCAGGCTTACGTCATGGGCGAGCACGGCGACTCCGAGTTCGTCGCTTGGTCCAGCGCCCAGGTTGCCGGCGTGCCGCTGAGCACCTTCTGCGAGCTTCACGGCCATCTGGAGCACGAGGCTGCCGAGAAGCGTATCGCCGAGGACGTCAAGAACTCCGCCTACACCATCATCGAGAAGAAGCACGCCACCTACTACGGCGTCGCCATGGCCGTTAAGCGCATCTGCACCGCTGTCATGCGTGACGAGCAGACCGTGCTGCCCGTTTCCTCGCTCATGGTGGGCGAGTATGGCCTGTCCGACCTGGCTATCTCCATGCCGACCGTCGTCGGCCGCGACGGCGTTGTCTGCCGCGTCCCCGTGCCGCTGAACGAGTCCGAGCAGAGCGAGCTCACCGCTTCTGCCAAGGCCCTCAAGGACATCATCGACAGCGTCGATTTCTCCTGCTAAAACTCGCTCGTTTGCCAGCAAGCTACAATGAAGGCGCCCAGGCCCCACGGCCCGGGCGCCTTTTTGGTGCATTGGGGTCAGATTACTTTGCACCAAAAAGGGCGCGATTGGTGCAAACAAGCCTGACCCCAATGCACCATTGTTGATGGGAGAGCCGTGTCGGATTCGCCTAACTTTTTGACCTATGCCCAGACGGCGTTTGATTCGTTTGAGGAGCGGACGTTCTGCGCGGTGGACAGCCTGGTGTTTGCATGGCTGTCGTATTTGCGCTTGCCGGGGGATATGCCGGAGCTTGCCGGCTGGCAGGGACTGGACGTGCGCGAGCTGCTGCGTGCCGAGTGCTACCAGGACATGATTGGCGACCTGTGGGACCCGGAGGGGAGCCGTGCCTTACTGGAGGCTGTGGCGGCAAGCCCTCGCTACCGTGGCGTGCGCGTGTGCGGTTATCGTGCCGTGAACGATGTGTCGATGACGGAGCAATTTGCAGCCATGACGTTCAGATTTCCGGCAGGATTTAGCTACCTTTCCTTCCGCGGGACCGACAGTACGATCGTGGGCTGGAAAGAGGACTTTAACATGGCGTTCCGGTGCCCCGTGCCCTCCCAGGAATCTGCGGCGTGCTATGTGGACGAGGCGGCAGACGCAATAGACGGGCCGCTCTTGTGCGGAGGGCACTCCAAGGGAGGCAACTTGGCGGTGTATGGCGCGGCGATGTGCTCTGACGCTGCTGGTGACCGAATTGAGAGGGCCTTCTCGCATGATGGCCCCGGCTTTGTCGAGGAGTTCCTGAGTGGCGACGCCTTTGCGGGCCTGTCCGGTCGCATCGATAAAACCCTGCCGCAGTCGTCGATTTTCGGCATGATGTTCGAGGCGCAGGAGGACTACGCCATTGTCGAGAGCACGGAGTTCAGCCTGCTGCAGCACAATCCCTTTAGCTGGGTCGTTGACGGCTGCGACTTTGTGTATTGCGAGCGCCTGTCTGCTGGCGCTCGATACGTCGATAGCTCTATTCGCGAGATGCTGCTTGCAGTGGGGCCTGCCGAGCGCGAGCGCTTTGTAGACGCGCTGTTCTCCGTGTTTGAGGCCACGGGCGCCGAACGGTTTGCGGATATCGCGGGGAATCTGCGCGAGAGCCTGCCGGTGATGCTCCAGACGGCTCAAGGCTTCGACAAAGATACGCGCCGTTTTATCTCGCAGACTATCGCAGCGATCCTTAAGTGCGCGCTGCTGCCCAAACGCCCTGAACTCAACGTTCCTGCTACTGGCAAAAGTCTGGCAGAGCAGCTCGAGGCATGGCAGTCCGAGTTCCTGCACTAGCCATTGGTGCATTGGGGCGGGCTCGACCGCTATACTGATTCGTGCTCAATTCTATCTAGAACGGAATGCCGTATATGAAAATCAATCACGCGATCTTGCATATCCTGGACTTTGACTCAGCCGTCAACGTCATGAGCCAACGCGAGCTCGATATCGAGAACCGTACCGTGCGCAACTTCGTGACCACGCACCTGCGTCGCGCCCGTACGTCTGCCGATAACAAGCGTGCCACGTTTGCCGAGAACTCCGCATTTGGCGGCGAGCTCAAGGGCTATTTCTTTGGCGAGCGCGAGTTCGTGGACCTGTCGCAGCAGATTGCGGAGTTCATCTCCTCGGAGCTTACCAAGGCCGAAAAGGCCGAGTCCACCGATGTCCTTGTTGCCGACTTTGACGATGACGAGGACGCTCGCTGGTTTGCTGTCATGTTACTTGGGTCCAAGCAGGCCTTTATGCACGAGGTTGGCCGCGAGGAGGGCGAGGTGCGCAACGACATCGCGCGCCACTATGCTATTCTGCCGAATCCTTCCCAAAAGGTGCCGAGCTACGCCATCGTGCGCGCGAGCACCATGGAAATCGGCTACGTGGACAAGAAGCGCAAGATCGCCGGCGAGGACCGCATGCTTATTCCTGACGGCCTGCTGCAGTGCGATACGGGCGTGTCGGGCAAGGAGGTCATCGACACCGTGACGCGCGTGGTCGAGGAGGTCGCCGAGGAGCACGGCGCAAACACGGCCGTGGCGCTCGCCAAGGTCAAAGCCGCTGTTGCCGAGAAGGTCGAAGACGACGAGGAACTGCCGCCCTGGGATATCGTCGACGAGGTCTTTGAGGACGAGCCGGTCATCAAAGAGAGCGTGCGCGCGGCGCTGACCGAGGAGAAGGTGCCCGAGCGTGTGCCTGTGGAGCGCAAGCAGGTCGAGCGCGCGGCCGTGCGCAATCACAAGATTCGTACCGATACGGGTATCGAGATCAGCTTCCCGGCCGAGATGGGCTCGAACTCCGAGTACATCGAGTTTGTCAACGAGCCCAACGGCCTCATCTCCATCGAGCTCAAGAACATCGGAAGCATCGAGAACCGATAACCAATACTTTCTTTCGAAGAAAAATCTGGATTATATTTTGAAGTATACTTTGAAATATAATCCAGATTATTTTTTGGAGGTTCAGATGTCCCCACTTGTTCTGGAAAAGCCGGTGTTTACAAAAGATCAGGTAGTTTCTGCCACCGAAGCGAGCAAGTCCTTATCTGCCGTTCGCAAGCGTGCTAAGCGCGCGCCGCAGTTTATCGCCGATCATAACGACATCGATACCGTGATTATCGACTACGCCGCCTATGAGGAGATGTACGGCGCCCTGCAGTACCTTCGTGAACTTGAGCTTGATCGCATTGCGGCGAATCGAATCAAAAACGGACCACATGAGTTTATTCCGTTTGAAGATGCCCTGACTCCTGAGGAGCTCGCGGAGTTTGAATCGATGGACTCCGACGCGATTTCGGATGAGGATCTTTTCGAATGAGTGGGCACTTTGTCGTCGGCTTTTTGAATCGAGACGTCGAGAAGGAATATCAAAAACTAGATGGTTCTCAGCGAAGACTCGTCCGCATTGCAGTGGCGAAATTAAAGACGCGCGCCGATGAAATCGGAACGCCGCTTCACGGTGAGCTTGCCGGCTGTAAAAAGATCAAATGGCGAAAGGCGGGACTCCGAATGGTATTTCGAATCCGAGAGGACGGAACGGTTGAGATTGCCGAGATCGTTGCAATAGGTCGGCGCGACCGTTCCGAAGTCTATAAGACGGCTGCCGATCGTTTATCGAAGCATCCCGCCATGGTTGAATACGACGGAACCTTAAGATAAGCAAAGCCGAAGTCCCTTGGGGGCTTCGGCTTTCTTCCTTGAGATTGAATTGCGCTGCAGGCTGACATACCTTTACAGTTGACGTAAGCCCTCTTCCAAACCAGTCTTGCTGTCGGTTTTCTCATCGCGCATTTTGATGACGCGGGCAGGAATACCGGCCACGACGGCGCCGGCAGGGACGTCCTCGACGCATACGGCGCCGGCAGCCACGACGGCGCCCTTGCCCACGCGCACGCCCTCCAGGACCACGGCGTTGGCGCCAATCATAACATCATCTTCGATGATGACGGGCGTGGCACTCGCGGGCTCGACGACGCCCGCGAGCACGGTACCAGCGCCGATATGGCAGTTCTTGCCCACGGTGGCGCGGCCGCCCAGCACGGCGCCCATATCGATCATGGAACCCTCGCCGATAACGGAGCCGATGTTGATGATGGCGCCCATCATGATGACGGCGCGGTCGCCGATTTCGACGCGGTCGCGGATGATCGCGCCCGGCTCAATGCGGGCGTTGATGCCCTTAAGGTCGAGCATGGGGACGGCGGAGTTGCGGCAGTCATTCTCGACGTCGTAGTAGTCGATGGAGTCGGCATTGGCATCGAGGATGGCCTTGAGCTCATCCCAGTCGCCAAAGACGGTCTTGCCACGACGGCCGCCGTAGACGTGCGCATCGCCCCAGGCAACCTTCATGCCGGGCTTCTCGCGCACATACAGTTTGACGGGCGTCTTTTTAGGCGCGGTGGCGATGTAATTGATGATCTCCTGTGCATCCATTTCGGCTGCGTTGCTCATTTGCTATCTCTCCTTTGGGTGGATTCGGTTGATACCCGGTTAGGCAAACATGACCTGGTCGAACGTATAGAAGCCGGGTTCGCGGGTGACGAGCTTCTGCGCGGCTGCCAAGGCGCCGTTGACAAAGATCTGACGGCTCGTGGCGCGGTGGGTGAGCGTGACCTCCTCGTCCTGGCCAAAGAAACTCACCTCGTGCGCGCCGGCGACGGTGCCGCCGCGCAGCGAGTGCATACCGATCTCCTTGGGGTCACGCGCGCCGCACATGCCCTCGCGGCCATAGACGGGGTGGTAGCCTGCCTCGGGTTCAGCTTCGACGACGGCGTCGAGCAGCAGCTTGGCAGTGCCGCTCGGGGCGTCAACCTTTTGGTTGTGGTGCGTCTCGACGATCTCGCAGTCAAAGCCGGGCAGCTCGCGTGTGGCCTGTGCTACCAGATGACGCAGGGCTGCGATACCGATGGAGTAATTGCCGGAGTGCATGATGCGGGCACTCTGACCCAGCTCGCGCAGGCGGTCCATCTGATCGGGCGTGTAGCCCGTGGTGCCCGAGACCAACGCGGCACCCGTGCGCTCGACATAGGCGACGACGGCATCGAAGGTCACGACGTTCGAGAAGTCGATGATGACGTCGGCTGCCGGGGCGCTCTCGAGCTCGGACAAGTCGAAGCCGATCTGGGCGACGATGTCAAAAACGGGCTCTCCAGCGGCGTTGACAATGCCCTCGGCGGTGGTGCGGATGAGCGAGCCCATGCGGCCCGTTCCCATAATGACGGTCTTAATCAAGCAGACCAGCTCCCTTCAGAGCATCGGTAAGTGCAGCGCGCGTGTCGTCTGCCATGGGGCATAGCGGCATGCGGTAGTTTGCCTCGATCATACCCATCTGAGCGAGCGCTTCCTTGACGGGGATGGGGTTGACCTCGCTAAAGAGGGCATTGATGAGCGGCTGGCCGGCAATCTGGATATTGCGGGCGCGTGCCACGTCACCGTCCAAATAGGCGCGGCACATGTCATGCACAAGCTGCGGCTGAACGTCGGCCCACACGCTGATGGTGCCCGAGGCGCCCAGGCTCATGAGCGGCACGGTGAGCGCGTCCTCGCCCGAGTACATGCGGAAGTCGTCGGACAGCAGGTGGGCGATCTTGGCCGCGTAGGCGACGTTGCCCGAGGCTTCCTTAATACCCATGATGTTGGGGTGCGCGGCCAAGCGCTCTACGTTGCGCTCGCTGATGCCGCAGCCGCAGCGGCCGGGGATGTTGTACAGGATGCAGGGGATGTCCACAGCATCGGCGACGGTCTTAAAGTGCTGATAGATGCCCTCTTCGTTGGACTTGTTGTAGTAGGGGGTGATGAGCAGCAGGCCGTCGGCTCCCAAGCCCTGGTAGGTGAGCGACTTGGTGAGCATCGTCTGCGTGGAGTTGGAGCCCGAGCCGGCGATGACGGGGACGCGTCCTGCAACATGCTTGACCACGGCGGCGACGACGGAGTTGTCCTCGTCATCGGTCATCGTGGCGCTCTCGCCGGTGGTGCCCAGGGTGAGGATGGCATCGGTGCCGTTTTGCAGGTGGAAATCGATAAGGCG
>USFU01000027.1 GCA_900554135.1 uncultured Collinsella sp.
CCTTTATCAGACTTCCTACACTTGAAAAGTGCGAACATAAAAACAGTTTCATCAATATTCTCCTTTATATATAAATTCGTATTTGTTGAACTAAGCCGTGTATACCATACGCTCCAATGAAAGAACGCCCTGATATAGCGTAATTTGCTGTTTTCCTGCGTACGTGCGTACACACTCCACAGGAATTCTAAGGGCCCTGCCCCCTTAGCACACGGACTTTGGAACAAAGTCTAGTGTGTTACGCCTTGCCAGAGGTGTACAGACTCCCGGCACGCACGTGCGCAGCAATTGCCATCAATGCGCCATATAAGTGGCGATCAAGTTCGCATAAAGCGACCTTGGTTCCGCAAAGCAAAAGGCAGGATGCCATCACCACGATGATACCCTGCCTCTGTTCGTTCCTGTTTACCGTTCCGAGTGGTCCTTCCGCAGAATTACCGATAAACAAAAAACGAACCCGAACCCTTTCTCGTATAGAATCGGGTTTGAGTACGAACTGAATGGTGGAGCAATAAAAAACCACCACAAAGGTGCCTGTCCCCTTTGTGGTGGTTTTGGGCCAGTCCTAGAGTGCGTGGCCGTAGGTGTCGGCAGCCTTGATGGCGGCGGCGAACTTTTCGTCGGTGAAAGGTTCCGGGTTGCCCTGCTTCCACTCGTTGGTGGCGTGCGCGTACTCGCACAGGGCCGGGATATCGGACTCGGAAAGCCCGACCTGCTCAAGCGTCACGGGCAGCCCCATCTGCTTGTTAAAGGCAGCGTAGCGCTTAAGGTTCTCGGTGTCGCCCGTGTAGGCGAACAACACGAGCACGCCCAGGCTCACGACCTCGCCGTGCAGGTAGGTGCCCTCACGCGGAATGCTGCAAGTGGCGTTGTAGAACGCGTGCGCCACGCTCGAGTTGTAGTAGTAATCGTTCTGGTTGGTCAGGTTCGAGACATAGCCCGTGTTGACCACGATGTCGAGCGCGATCTGCTTGACAGCCTCGCTCGACAGGTCCTGGCGCACGTCCTCAAGACCCTGGACGCCATAGGTAAACAGCGGCTCGGAACAGGTGTGGGCGAGTGCCAAGCCAAGGCCTGCCGTGTGCTCCAAATTGCCGGCGCTCGTGGCGTACTCGACCTCGGGCTGCTTAGACAGGGCATCGCCTACGCCGGCCCAGAAATACTCTGCCGGTGCCTCGGCGATGATCTTGGGGTTGATGAAGATGTGCGCCGGTCGGTTGGGGTACGAATAGCCCTCGAGCGAGCCATCGTCGTTGTACACGACGGCAATGGCGGTCGCAGCGGAGCAGTTGGAGCAAATCGTCGGCACCGTAAAGACGATCTTCTTGAGCTCGATGGCTGCGGTCTTCACGGTGTCGAGCGCCTTGCCGCCGCCGCAAGCAATGAGCACGTCGGCTTCCTGGCAGGCGGGGGAGTTTACGACCTTGGCGATATTGGCGCGCGTACTGTTGGTGCCGTAGACGCGCGTCTCCAGAATCTCGACGTCGGTACCCGCTAGCGCAGCTTCGATACCGGGAAGTGCTGCGGCCAGTGCCCGCTTGCCACCGATGATCGCGACCTTGGTCGCTCCGTACTCCGCCAGTGCGGTGGGAAGCTCGTCAAAGCAATCCTCGCCAACGGTGTAGTCGCTCATTCCAATCGTGCGCATAGCAACCTTCTTTCGTTCGATAGAGTGCTTTCAGGTATTTTGCTCCAAGAGAAGGTCCACAGCCGCGAGAAATTTCGAACGTATAAAACCAGTGTTGAGGGTTTTTCGTCGGCGCGGAACGTGCTAGCATACTCCGCATAAGCGTTGATGGGGACGAGTAGTCGGCCGTCCGCATGCTACAGAGATCGGGGAGCGCTGAGAACCCGTGCATGCGACCGATGAAAATCACCCCGGAGCTGCGGTCCCAACGGACGTGCCGCGCAGGTTCGTCTTAGTAGACATCGCCGAGATGGTCGTCGATACAGGCCAGCCGAGTAACGGATGCGAGCGCGCGGCGACGCGGGTGAGGGCATCTAAGCTGGGTGGTTAAGCGAAGAGCTTTTATGGGCAGACTACCCTTTTTGTGGCGCTTCGTCCCAGCTTGTAGGGACGGGCGCTTTTTTGGTGCCCAGAGGGCGTGCGCGCCCATGACAAGAAAGGGGTACCGTGGCAAACGAGTACAAGCAGACGATGAATCTGCCCAAAACCGGATTTCCCATGCGTGCCGGTCTTTCCAAGTCCGAGCCCAAGCGACTCAAGGACTGGCAGGACAACAAGGTCTACGAGCAAGTTCTAAAGAAGAACGAGGGTCACAAGAAGTTCGTGCTGCACGACGGTCCTCCGTACGCCAACGGCCCGATCCACATCGGCCACGCCATGAACAAGATCTCCAAGGACATGATCAACCGTTACTGGATGATGCAGGGCTGCGAAGTTCCCTATGTCCCCGGTTGGGACTGCCACGGTCAGCCGATTGAGCACAAGGTCGAGGAGAAGCTCGGCACCGAGAAGTTCAACCAGACCTCCACGGCTAAGATCCGCGAGCTTTGCAATAAGTTCGCTGTCGAGAACATCGAGTTGCAGAAGGCCGGCTTCCGTCGCCTTGGCGTGCTTGGCGACTGGGACAACCCGTATCTGACGCTCTATCACCAGCATGACGCCGCCGACATCGAGGTCTTCAAGGCCATGTTCGACAAGGGCATGATCTATCGTGGTCACAAGCCCGTTCACTGGTGCAAGCACTGCCACACCGCGCTTGCCGAGGCCGAGATTGAGTACTCTGACGAGACGAGCCCCTCCATCTTCGTTCGCTTTGAGATGACTTCCAAGCCCGCCGGCCTAGAGAACTTCGACGGCCCGGTTGACTTTATCATCTGGACGACCACGCCGTGGACCATCCCCTCCGACCAGGCTGTTTCCCTCAAGCCCGGCGCCGCCTATGTCGCCGTTGAGCACGATGGCCGCGCCGAGGTCATGCTCGAGGACCTGGCTCCCAAGTGCTGCGAGGAGTTTGGCTGGGAGTACACCCCGGTCATGGTCGACGGCAAGCCCTACGTGGTTCCCGCCGAGACCTTCCACCACATCCACTACAAGCAGCCGATCTTTGACGGTGTCGAGGGCGTGGCGCTGCTGGCCGATTACGTCGGCGTCGATGACGGTACCGGTATCGTCCACAACTCGCCCGGCCACGGCGTCGACGACTACTTTGCTTGCCTCAAGGAGGGCATCACCGACATTTGCATGCCTGTCGATGACGACGGTAAGTTCTACACCGGCGAGGAGTTTGGTACCGGTGGCCCCTTCAGCGGCATGGATACCGATGAGGCCAACCCGCACATCATCGAGTTCCTGCGCGAGCGCGGCACCCTGGTCCTCGAGAAGAAGATTACGCACAGCTATCCGCACTGCTGGCGCTGCAAGCATCCGGTGCTCTTCCGTGCTACCGACCAGTGGTTTGTCTCGATGGACAAGACCGGTCTGCGCGAGCAGGCTGGCAAGGAGGTCCGCGAGAACGTCAAGTGGTATCCGGCTCACGCCGCCAACCGCATCGGCGCCATGGTCGAGCAGCGTCCCGACTGGTGCATCAGCCGTCAGCGCAACTGGGGCGTGCCCATCCCGAGCTACACCTGCGCCGACTGCGGCGAGAAGGTCATGAACGACGCCACGCTCGACGCCGTCATCAAGCTCTTCCACGAGAAGGGCTCCGACGCCTGGTTCACCGACGCTCCCGAGAGCTACCTGGGCGAGGCCTGCGTCTGCCCCAAATGCGGCGGCCATCACCTCAAGGCCGATAAGGACATCCTCGACGTGTGGTGGGACTCCGGCGTCTCTTGGAAGGCCGTCTGTGAGTATCGCCCCGAGCTTGAGTACCCGGCGGATGTGTACCTCGAGGGCTCCGACCAGCACCGCGGTTGGTTCCAGAGCTCGCTGCTCACCTCGGTGGGTGCCAACGGCCACGCTCCGTACAAGGCGGTCGTCTCGCAGGGCTTCACCCTCGACGGCCAAGGCCGCAAGATGTCCAAGTCGCTCGGCAACGTCATCGACCCCAACAAGGTCTGCGACGAGATGGGCGCCGACATCATCCGCCTGTGGGTTGCCTCCGTCGACACCAGCTCCGACGTGTCCATCGACCACGAGATCCTTGCTCGTACGTCCGATGCCTACCGTCGTTTCCGCAACACGCTGCGCTTCCTGCTCTCCGAGCTCGAGGGTCAGTTTGAGCCCGAGACCGACGGCGTCGCCTTTGCCGACCTGCTGCCGCTCGACAAGCTCATGGTTGCCCGCCTGACCCAGGTTCAGGCCGAGGTCGACGATGCCTACGCCAGCTACGAGTTCCCGCGTGCCTACCGCGCGCTCTACGACTTCGTGGTTACCGAGCTCTCCAACGTGTACCTCGACGCTCTGAAGGACCGTCTGTACTGCGAGAAGCCCGGCTCGCTCGAGCGCCGCAGCGCCCAGACCGTGCTCGCCGAGCTCTTCTCGATGCTCATGCGCGACCTTCAGCCGATCCTGTCCTACACGGTCGACGAGGCCATGGCCTATGCGCCCGCCGGCTGCGTCGATCACCAGAAGTACGCCGCGCTGCTCGATTGGTACAAGTCGCCCATCACGGTCGACGAGGCCAATGAGTTTGAGGGCGTGCTCGAGGCTTCACTCGAGCTCCGTAGCGCCGTGACCAAGGCCCTTGAGGATGCCCGCTCCGCCGGCACCTTCACCAAGAGCCAGCAGGTCCGCGTCAAGGCGGTCGTTCCCGCCGAGATGTATGCGCTGCTGACCGGCGACAAGGCCGTCGACCTGGCCGAGTTCTACATCGTCTCCGATGTTGAGCTGACCCAGGGTGAGGAGCTCTCCGTTGCTATTGAGGCTGCCGAGGGCGAGTGCTGTGACCGTTGCTGGAACTATCGCACCACCGTCGGCGAGTACAACGGCCATGCGCATATCTGCAAGCGCTGCGCTGATGCTTTGTAGTTACGCGGTTTTACCAAACCGCGTAACCGGTTGACGCTGCAAACCCGCCAGAGCGGCAATCTGCCTTTCAGCTTCGGCGGCATGACCATAAGGTCTATGCCGCCTTGCTTCAAGGCACCTTGCTCGCTCTGGCGGGTTTTCGCTGTCGGTAACGAATCATCGGCTATTTCGTTGCTGGTCAATATAAGATATTGATTTGCGTTAAACGGAATTCGATTGTTTTGAGGGTAGGGGATTGATTTGGGTCGTACTGGGGATATGACGCCGCCTTTGCGTTGGCGGTTGGGTGTTGCTGGTGGGGTAGCGCTCGTTGTGCTGCTTGTTGACCAGCTTACCAAGCTTGCGGTTCGTGCCGTGGGCGACGCTTTGCATGTGACCGTCATCCCCGGTGTCATCGACTTTATGTTTGTCCGCAATATCGGTGCTGCCTTTAGCATGGGCGAGGGGCATGGCATCGCGTTTGCCGTGCTGGCGTTGGCGGTCATTATCGCTATTGCCGTGTACCTCGTTCGTTCACCCCAGCTCGCCCATCTTGAGGTTGTGGGCATGGCGATGGTTGCGGGCGGTGCTATCGGCAACGCTATCGATCGTTTGGCCTTTGGCTTCGTGACCGATTTTATTGCCACCACCTTCATCGACTTCCCTGTTTTCAATGTGGCCGATATCGGCATTACCGTGGGTGTCGCGCTCGCCCTCTTCGGTTACATGTTCTTGAGCCCCGCGGCCCGTGAGGTCGATGCGACCGCCGAGCTTAACGCCCGTGACGAGGCCCGCGCCAAGCGCAAGGCTAAACAACGTGGGGAGCGTGCCCGCAAGATTCGCGAAAGGAATGAGCGCTAATGGCCGACATCCATATCCTTGTTGCCGACGATGCCGCTGGTCAGCGTCTTGACGCCTATCTGGGCGCCAATGACGGCTGCCCTACGCGCTCTGCCTGCGCGCATCTGATTGAGGGCGGTGCCGTATGCGTCAATGGCGAGACCTGCCTGTCCAAAAAGTACGCCGTGCGAGCCGGCGACCGTATTTCGGTCGATTTGCCCGAGCCGCACGATCCCACCGATGTGATTCCCGAGGCCATCCCGCTCGACATTCGCTATGAGGACGACTATCTCATTGTGCTCTCCAAGCAGCGCGGCCTGGTATGCCATCCTGCGCATGGTCATGAGAGCGGTACGCTCGCGAATGCCCTGGTCTTTCACTGCGGTATCGACCATCTGGGTACCGTGCAGGGCGAGGACCGCCCCGGCATCGTGCATCGCTTGGATCGCGATACCTCGGGTCTCATGCTTGCGGCCAAGGACGACGACACCCAGCGCGCGCTCCAAAACCTTATCCGTACGCGCACGCTCGACCGCCGCTACATTACGCTTGTTCACGGTCATATCGCCATGAATGAGGGCACCATTAACACCGGCATAGCCCGTTCTACCCGTGACCGTGTCAAGATGGCGGTTTCGGACGATCCTTTCGCACGCCAGGCCATTACGACCTTTAAGGTTCTCGAGCGCTTTGATTCCACGCGTTTTGACGACGGCTATACGCTCGTCGAGTGTCATCTGTTTACGGGCCGCACACATCAGATTCGCGTGCATATGCGCCATATCAACCACGCCTGCGTAGGCGACCCGCTCTACGGCAAGTGCGATGCGCGCGCAGATCAGGGCCTGACCAGGCAGTTCCTTCATTCTTGGCGCGTGGCGTTTGACCATCCCGTGACGGGGGAGCGCATTGAGTGCCGTGACGAGCTGCCGTGGGACCTTGCCGCGGTTCTGGATGACCTGGCCCCGCGATCGCTCGGTCGCACTGCCGCCGGTGACGAAATCGTTCCGCAGCTCGGTCTTCTCGAAGCCTAGCCAGTATTAGGTGGTTTCTTGAACTCGTTCACCCTACGGTAATATATACGTTTGTTTACGTAACGCGTTCCTGGGAGCCTGCATGCTCGCCTTTTTACAAACTAACACGCCCATCGTGATCTTCAACCAGATTGTCGTCACGCTGCTCACGGTCTGCTTCCTCTACCAGGTGGTCTTCTTTGTCATTGGCGCTCTTCGTGGCGAGGTCGCGCCTCCCAAGGCCAAAAAGCTCCACCGTTATGCCTTCTTTATTGCGGCGCATAACGAGGAGGCCGTGATCGCCAACCTCGTTCGCTCCATCAAGGATCAGGACTATCCGTCCGAGCTCATCGAGGTCTTTGTCGTTGCCGACGCCTGCACCGACAACACCGCGCAGCTCGCGCGCGAGGCCGGTGCCATTGTTTACGAGCGCAATGACCTGGCTCGTAAGGGCAAGAGCTGGGTCATGGACTTTGGTTTCGATCGCATTCTCAACGAGTATCCCGACACGTTTGAGGGCTACTTTATCTTCGATGCCGATAACGTTATCTCCCGCGATTACGTCTCCAAGATGAATGATGCCTTTGACCAGGGCTTCCATGTGGTCACGAGCTATCGCAACTCCAAGAACTTCGGCAGTTCGTGGATTTCGTCTGCCAACGCCACCTGGTATCTGCGTGAGGCCCGCTTCCTTAACAACGCGCGTAATATCTGCAAGACGTCCTGCGCTGTCTCGGGTTCGGGTTACCTCATCTCCGCCAGTGTTATCGAGGGCATGCACGGTTGGCAGTTCCATACGCTGACCGAGGACATCCAGTTCACCACGTTCTGCGCCATTCACGGCATCCGCATCGGTTATGCGCCGGCGGAGTTCTTCGACGAGCAACCCGTGACGTTTAAGGCGTCCTGGAAACAGCGCATGCGTTGGACCAAGGGCTTCTACCAGGTCTTTTTTACCTATGGCAAGCATCTTGTCAAATCGACCTTCCGCTATCATCGCTTTGCCGCCTACGACATGTTTATGACCATCGCTCCGGGCATGCTGCTGTCCCTGATCTCCATGCTCGCCAACGCGACCTTCCTCATCGTGGGCGGGCTTTCGCACGGCTTCTTGGCCACCGAGGTCGAGATGCAGGCTTGTGCCGCCTCGCTCATTATGACCTTCGCGATGATGTACCAGACCTTCTTTATCCTTGCGTTACTTACGACCATCTTTGAGTACAAGCACATTCACTGCGCGCAAAAGTGGCGTCTGGTGACCAACCTGTTTACCTTCCCGATCTTTATGTTCAGCTATATCCCCATCACGGTGGCTGCTCTGTTCCTAAAGGTCGACTGGGTCCCGACGCAGCACGCCGTCAACGTTACCCTCGATGAGGTCATGCAGGGCGCCAAATAACCACCACCAAAACCACCACAAAGGGGACAGGTCCTTTGTGGTGGTTTTTGCTTTTGTAATGCAGCTCGAGGAGGTGCTCGATGGTCTATATCCCGTTTTGGATTTGCATCTTTGCCGGCGCGGCGATTGATGCCCGTGAGCGGCGGTTTCCGAATGCGCTTGCCGGAGCGTGTGCGGTGGCGGCATTAGCAGGCGTTTGGCTCGACAAAGGCGTTAACACGGCGCTTGACCACGCTGGTCTTGCGGTCATCGTCTACCTTGCCCTTGTGTTGACTGAGTCCCTCTGGCGTCGTCTTCGCCAAACCTCGGGTATTGGCATGGGAGATGTCAAGGCACTCTTCGCGCTTTGCACGCTCGACCCTCTGGGCGGCATCGTGGCATTTGCCGTCGCGCTCCTGGTCCTTGCCCTCTCCTGCCTCTTCACAAAATCGCGCTCCCTGCCATTGCTCCCGTTTTTGGTACCGATATTTGCCATAATCGAGGTCGTGGGCTGTACTTTGTAACCGATTGCGCATCCTTTTTAAGGAGCATGCCATGGCAACTAATCAAGAAGCGGCCGTCATTAAGGCGCGCATGGACCGTATTCCCGCGGCGTTGTCGCCCGAACTCGTCGAGCGCATTTCCGCCGATCGTGCTTCGGGTGCCGTCAACCCGTATCGTTGCAACGACGACCAGGTCATTCGTCGTATTGATCGCGCTGCCGACAAAGGCACGCTTATGCGTCCGGCGTTTATGCGTGATACCGAAAAGATTCTTCATCTTCCGGCGTACACGCGTTATGCAGGCAAAACGCAGGTCTTTAGCTTCCGTAGTAATGATGATCTGTCGCGCCGTGGTTTGCACGTGCAGCTTGTCTCGCGCATTGCGCGCGATATCGGTCGCGCCCTGGGGCTCAACTGCGATCTGATCGAGGCGATTGGTCTGGGCCATGACTTGGGACACACGCCTTTTGGCCATGCGGGCGAGCGATTCCTCAACGATATCTACCACGAGCGCACGGGTCGCTACTTTTTCCATAACGTGCAGTCGGTTCGCGTGCTCGATGCGCTGTACGGCCGCAACGTGTCGCTCCAGACGCTCGACGGCGTCTTGTGCCATAACGGCGAATACGAGCAGCGCGTGTTTGAGCTCTCGGACATGGATTCCTTTGACCAGTTCGATCAAACGGTTGAGGACTGCATTGCCAAGGGCTATAGCGCAATTGAGCACCTACGTCCCATGACGCTCGAGGGCTGCGTGGTTCGCATCTCGGATATCCTTGCCTATGTTGGACGCGATCGCCAAGACGCCATTGCGGCGGGCCTGCTGGCGCCCGACGCCTTTGACGATGACCTGGGCGGGGCATACAACAGCTGGATCCTTACGCATGCCTCCATTGATATCGTCGAGCACAGCTATGGCAAGCCGCGCATCGAGATGAGTGAGGAGCTTTTTGAGGAAATCCGCCGAGCCAAGCGCGAGAACTACGAGAAGATCTATAGCAAGGGCGGCATTGAAGGCGACTCCGAAGCGGAGCTGCGCGAGGCGTTCGAAAAGCTCTACGACCGTTGCCTGCAGGATATAAACGAAGGCGACGAGTCCTCTTACATCTTTAAGCATCATATTTCGCGCATTGAGCAGCAGCTTTCCTACTACGATCGCACCTATGCCTGGCAGGACGACAAGGATCAAGCGGTGATGGATTATATCGCGAGCATGACGGACGGCTATTTCTGCGAGCTGACGAGCAAGCTATTCCCGGGCTTGAAGTTTCCACACCGTACCTATATTAACGAACGGTAGTTCGTATATATTCGGTATACTGTTGACGAGCAAAGCTTTTGATTGATGCATGGGATGGCTATGGACGACCTTTTTTCTGCCTCGACGCGCGAGCGTTCCTTTAAAAATGCGCCGCTTGCGGTTCGCATGCGCCCCAATTCGCTCGACGAGTACGTGGGTCAGCAAAAGGCCGTGGGCAAGGGTTCGTGGCTGCGTGCCGCGATTGAGCATGACGTACTGTCGAGTGTGATTCTGTATGGGCCGGCCGGTACGGGCAAAACGACGCTGGCCCACATTATCGCTAACCATACCAAGAGCGAGTTTGTCGAGGTCAGCGCCGTCACGGGTACTGTGAAGGACCTGCGTCGCGTGATTGACGAGGCAAAGACGCGCCTGAATACGTATGACCGCCGTACCATCTTGTTCATCGACGAGATTCACCGTTTTTCGAAGTCGCAGCAGGATGCGCTTTTGCATGCGGTTGAAAACCGTACCGTCATTATGATTGGCGCCACGACGGAGAATCCGTACTTTGAGGTCAACTCGGCGTTGCTCTCGCGCGGTCGCGTGGTAGAGCTTGAGCACCTGAAGGACGAGGATATCGCCACGCTGATTGAGCGTGCACTCGAGGTACCGCAGGGTCTGAACGGCAAGTTCTCGGCCGATGAGGATACGGTTAAGTCCATCTGCACGCTGGCCGCGGGCGATGCTCGTTCGGCGCTCACGACGCTTGAGCTTGCGAGCGAGATTGCCGTCACGCGTCCCGATACCGAGGGAACGCCAACGCCGGCGGCGGGGGAGCGCTATCTCATCACCGTGGATGACGTTAAGATTGCCAACCCTCGTCGTGGTTTTTCGTATGATAAAAACGGCGACATGCACTACGACATTATCAGTGCGTTTATTAAGTCTATGCGCGGCAGCGACCCCGATGCCACCATTTATTGGCTTGCGCGCATGATCGATGCAGGAGAGGATCCCAAGTTTATTGCTCGCCGCATTATGATCCACGCTTCCGAGGACGTCGGCAACGCCGATCCGCAGGCGCTCTTGGTGGCACATGCCGCGTTTAAGTCTGCCGAGGTCATTGGCTATCCCGAATGCCGCATTAACTTGGCTCAGGCTGCACTCTATGTTTGCCTGGCGCCTAAATCTAACGCGTGCGAAGCCTCGATTGATGCGGCGCTGGCCGACATCCATTCAAGTGGGCTTCGCGAGGTGCCCAGCTACCTGCGCGATCGCCATCGCCCGGGCAGCGATGAGTACGGTGTGTACAAGTATCCGCATGATTATCCCGAAGGCTGGGTCGACCAGCGGTATTTGCCCGAAGGGTTGGAGCGCGGCGCGTTCTGGCAGCCTGCGGGCCGCGGTTGGGAAGAGTGGCGCGTAGAGCAAAGCGAGCGCGACCGTAACGGTAACGCTCCCAAGTAGGTCATTGGCACCTCGCACATTCCCTTTGGGTATCTTTCCTCTTGTTTGGGGTACCATGAAAAGCGTCTGTATTTCGATTCCTTCGGGAGGCTTGTATGAGTCCCATTCAAATCGCCCTGCTGCTGCTCGCCGTTGCCGGCGTGTGGGCTGTTATCGAGCTCGCGCTCACACTGCGCAAGACCCGCACTGTCGTTGACTCACTCGATAAGACGGTGAGCGACCTTAACAGCACGCTCGCCGAGGCGCAGCCCGTGGTAGCAAAGCTCGATGGCGCTGTCGACGAGCTTACGCCGGCACTTGCCCAGATGGAGCCGCTGCTCAAGTCGAGCAAGACTGCCGTTGACGCCCTGACGTCCAACCTCGTTGAGGTTGAGGCGGTCGTTCGCGACATCTCCGAGGTTACGGGCAGCGTGGCCGAGGCCAGCAATGCCGTATCGAGCGTGACCGACTCTGCGGCTGGTGCCGTGCAGAAGCTCTTCAATAAGGTGAAGGCTCCTGCAGCCGACGCCGATCGCAAGCTCGCCGCTGCCGCCGTCGAGGCCGAGCAGCCTACCGAGCGCGTTCTGATTGGTGAGGCTGAGGACGAGGCCGCCGATGGTGCGGATGCGGCTCATAAGTCCGCAGCCAAGCCTGCTCAGTATTACACCTATACGCCCGCCGAGACCTCCGAGGAGTCCTGCGATGAGTAGCGAAGCAACCTGCCCCATTACGCTGAGCGTTGCCGGTGATCCGCGTCTCGCGCGCTTGGTGCGCATGACTGCCGCCAACGTCGGCGCCCTGTGCTCTATGTCCGTCGATCGCATCGAGGATATTCGTATGGCTGCCGAGGAAGCCTTCATCTTTGGATGCACGGCCGTTGATTCCGACGATATTTCGATCAAATTCGATGTCGACGAATCGCATGTGGGCATGACCTTTACCTTTGGCGACCAGGCGACTGTCGATGAGGATGACCAGGCTGCCGTATATGCCGAGCTCATTTTGGCGAGCGTGTGCGATTCCTACGAAAAGACCGTGGCGCCCCTAACGCTTTCCCTCGACCTCAAGGCGGATATCTAATATGACCGAACGTTCCCGGAGCGGCAAGACCGCTTGGGACAAGGAGAAAACCCGCGAGCTGTTTCGTCGTTATAAGGAGACCGGTGATCCGGATGCCCGCGAGCAGCTCGTCATGTCCCATATGAACCTGGTAAGGTTTCTTGCCAACAAATTTAAGAATCGCGGCGAGCCGCTCGATGACCTTTTGCAGGTCGGCTATCTTGGCCTGCTTAAAGCGATTGATCGTTTTGACCCTGAGCGCGGGCTCGAGTTCACGACGTTTGCCACGCCCACCATTCTGGGCGAGATTAAGCGCCACTTCCGCGACAAGGGCTGGAGCGTGCGCGTGCCCCGTCGCTTGCAGGAGCTCTCTGCCAAGGTCAACCAGGCTACCGACAAGCTCACCAACGAGCTTCAGCGTTCGCCCAAGGTTGAGGAAATTGCCGATTACCTGGGCGTGACCGTCGACGAGGTGCTCGAAGCCATGGAATCGTCCTCGGCCTACACCTCGGTGCCCATCGAGGCCCCCGGTGCGTCCGATTCCGACGATGCGCCTTCGATTCTCGATCGCTACGCCGACGACGACAACGAGCTCGACTTTACCGACGATCGCCTGGTAATCGAGGAAGCCATCCGCGATTTCTCCCCTCGCGAGCGCGAGGTTATCGAGCTGCGCTTCGTAAAGGGCATGACCCAGATCGAGATTGCCAAGAAGCTGGGCATCTCGCAGGTGCAGGTCTCGCGCCTGCTGCGCCGTACCCTTAAGAAGATTCAAGACAAGATTGACCCCGACGGAGTGATGGTTCGTTCATGAGTGAGCACCCCCAACAAACCGACCGCACGCTGCGCGATACCCGCATTCTGACGTTGCGCATTTGGGGCGTCGTCGGCTGCATTGTCATCGCCGCCGTCATCTTTAACCTTATGGGCATCCTGGCGCCGGTTATCGAGTTTTTGGCAGTCGGATCCATCATCGCTTTTGTGATGTCGCCGATAACCAACTGGCTCGAGCACCATGGCGTGAATCGCGGCATAGGTTCGCTTGTCGCGCTTATTGTGGTCGTTGCTGTGCTCGTCGGTGTCGTTTGCATCTTGTCGCCGATTCTCTTTGGTCAGATCATGGAAGTCCTGAGCCGCCTGCCCGAGCAGCTTCGTGTTGCTGGTGGCGACCTCAACGAGATGATTTCGCATGCCAAGACGCTCAATAACACGCCGCTCAAGGAGTATCTGGACGATAACCTTTCTTCGCTCGTTACGGTGGCGTCCAAGTATGTCTCACAGATTGCCGCCGAGCTCGGTCGCGGTGTATTCCCGCTCATTACCAACACGGCCTCGCAGCTGTTCGTGATCTTCCTTGGTCTGGTGCTTGCCTACTGGCTTGCCTGCGACTATCCCCGTATGCACCACGAGGTCTGCACCATCATCGGCCAGGAAAAGGAGACCTCGTACCGCTTTATGGTCGCGATTCTTTCGCGCTCGGTCGGCGGTTATATGCGTGGCATGGTCGTGACGTCCATCTGCGGTGGCATCCTTGCCTTTATCGGCTTTACGCTCATTGGCCATCCATACGCAGCACTCATGGCCATCTTTACCGGCATCATGCACTTGGTCCCGGTCGTCGGTCCCTGGGTTAGTGCTGCAATCGCCACGGTGCTCGGCTTTATGTTCAGCCCGATGCTGGCGTTGTGGACGCTTGTTGTGACCATGGTGGCCCAAAATGTCACCGACAACGTCATTTCGCCTAAGGTTATGCAGAGCTCGGTGCAGGTGCATCCCGTCATGAGCCTGACGGCCCTCGTTATTGGTTCGGCACTCATGGGTCCCATCGGCATGGTCATCGCCATTCCGCTGTGCGCGGCCCTGAAGGGCATTTTCGTCTACTACTTCGAGAACGAGACCGGTCGCCAGCTCGTGGCATACGATGGCGCTGTGTTTAAGGGCACGCCTTATCGTGATGCCGAGGGCAACCCGGTTGCCGCCTATGACGCTCTTGGCGATGACACGTTCATCTATGAGTCCGAGCTTATTGGCAACGAGACCGCGCCCGAGGCCCAGGCAATGCCCAAGCCCGAGCTCGATAATCCCTGGATTAAGCTGTCGGGTCTTCAGCCCGACGCGACGGGCTTTTTCAAGAACCCCTTCGCCAAGGATGACGATTCCAATACGGACGACGACACCAAAACCGGCATCGACGGCTCCATGGACGATTCGGATTCCAAATAGGCCCTGTTAGCGTTTCTTGATGTTGTAGAAGACAAGAAACACGAGCAAAGCGATTGATAAGGGGCCGGCTACATAGAAATAGAGAATGTCAATTGCGCGTAGAGGGCAATAAGCCTTATCGCCGGACGTTACTGCATATAATACGTAGCCAAATGCTGGTTGGTTTGAATACCAGTTGGAGAAGGCCAAGAGCGCTAAAAGTGCTACTACCAGAAGTGCATTCAGGACAAATCGTTTGCTTTTCATCGATCGCTCCTTCCGGATGGTTCTTATATAGCATTATACCAAACCCATTTTTTTCAAAGGATTGCTTAGTCCTAAATAACATGCACTTTCGCTGAAGGGTCGCTGTTTGGTGGCCCTCTTTTTTGCACAGGCGCGGTGGGATGGTAATATCGTTACGTTTGAACTGTTTCGATGTGAAACCGAGGAGA